>DATLGQ010000183.1:0-3263 GCA_035540435.1 Fimbriimonadaceae bacterium | reverse complement strand
AGGTCATGGTGAGGGGCACCTTCGCCAACGTCCGCCTGCGGAACCAGCTCGCGCCCGGTACCGAGGGCGGCTTCACCACATACCCGCCCGGAGGCGAGGTCACGACGATCTTCGACGCGAGCGAGCAGTACGCGGCGACCGGCACGCCTCTGATCGTCCTGGCCGGCAAGGAATACGGCTCCGGCTCGTCGCGCGACTGGGCTGCCAAGGGGCCGATGCTGCTGGGCGTTCGCGCCGTGATCGCGGAGTCCTTCGAGCGCATCCACCGATCGAACCTGGTTGGGATGGGCGTGCTCCCCTTGCAGTTCCAGCCCGGTCAAAATGCGTCGAGCTTGGGTCTCGATGGTGAGGAAACCTTCGAGGTGGTGGGTCTTCCGGAAGCGGTCGCAGATCGCTTCGCACGCGGACGCGAGCTTCTGGTGAGGGCGAGCAGTCCAGGTGGCAAGCACAAGGAGTTCACGGTCCTGGCGCGCATCGACACCCCGCAGGAGATCGAGTACTACCGCCACGGCGGCATCCTGCAATACGTGCTTCGTTCGCTGCTGAGATAGCTCGATCCTTCGGAGTCCGCCTGGTACATTGACCAGTTTTGCTGGGGCCCCTTGTTAAGCTTCGGCTTGAGCCGGCATGTTGGGTCGGCGCGGCATCTACAACCTCTCATACTTGAGCTACACGGGCGCTCCGCGCCCAGGAGAAGAGAGAATGAAGAGGATCCTGTCTATCGCTTTGGCTGCCGCGTCCGCCTCGGCCGCGTTTGCCGATCCCAACTACTTCAACCTGTCCAGCGGCACGTTCATGCAGGACTGGTCCAACACCGACTTGATCACGGTCAACGATGACTGGAGCGGCGTGCCCAGCATCATGGGCTTTCTTGGCCGCGACGATACGCAAAGCGTCACCGGCGTCGATCCCCGCACCATCTTGGGCGACCTGGCCGAAGTCGACGTGATCGCGAACCAGACGAACCCGAACACCCTGACCAACGGCGGGGTTGCCGAGTTCCACATCACGAACCCGACAATTGCCTTGAACGGGTCCGGAATGGCCGATGCGCCAGGCATTGTGCTCTACATGAATGCGGCAAACCGGATCAATGTGACCCTCAGCCTGGACCTGATCGACCTAGACGGCTCGACCGACAACGCCATTCAGCAGGTCGCCGTGCAGTACCGGATCGGCGACGCCGGCCTCTTTGCCAATGTGCCAGGCGGCTACGTGGCGGACGCGACGCAAGGCCCAAGCCTGTCGGGGCAGGTCACGAATCTGACGCTGTCGATGCCCGAATGGTCGGGGGTGTCCAACCTCCAGCTTCGGGTACTCACCACGAACGCGGTGGGTAACGACGAGTGGGTGGGGATCGACAACATCATGGTGTCCTCACAGCCGGTGCCGGAGCCAGCCACCCTCCTGGCCCTCACTGCCGGGCTGGCAGCCCTGCTCGCCCGTCGACGGCGCTAGACATAGAGTCCCCTCCTCAAAGTGGTTCCTCTTGAGGAGGGGTTGGGGCTCCCAAAACCTTCTGCTGCGTTACAATTGCAGCAAGAGGCCGGCCATGACATTGCTCTCGCTCGTCGCCACCGTTTCGGTGCTTGTCGCTCCGCAGGATGCGCTGGCGCGCCCCGTGACCTTCACCAGCGTCGCCAAGCCCGCCAAGCGAATGCTGGCCGAGCTGGGGCAGACGGCGCAGGTCCAGTTGCTCACCACCGGAGTGACCGAGAACGAGGTCTTGGTGATCGACGTGCGCGAGGTGCCGCTCGTCGAGGTAATGACCAAGATTGCCGACGTCACGAACGCGGAATGGAAGCAAGAAGGCCCGGCGTACCGCCTGGTTCGGCCCGAGATGCTGGCGCGTAAGGAGAGGCAGCAGGAGTTCGAGCACCGGCTGGCTCAAGCGAAGGTGATTCAGAGCAAGCTCCTCGAGGAGATCCGCAAGGCCGAGCCTTGGGACCCGTCGGCGGTTGCCCGGGAAGCAGCTCAGCATCTGCGTCAGTCCATGCCAGACGTCGGAGAGGGCGATTGGCGGCGGGTTCAGGCAGTCGGTCAGAAGCTGCCGCTGGGCCGAGCTATTACCCGTGTGGTCGCGGGGCTGGATCCCGCAATTCTGGCGGCCATGGAGCCAGGTTCTCGCCTGGTCTTCTCGAGCGTCCCCAACCGGATGCAACGACCTATGCCTCCCTCGGCGGAGGCAGCAATCCGGGACATGCTTCGCATGCAGAGGGACTACTCGGCGGCGCTTGCCCGGCTCGTCGGCGACGCCCCCGCCCCGACCGTCATCTACAGCGACAGCGCCCTGCACTTGTCGATGCCGTTCGAAAATATCTCGAAGATCCTGCTGGTCCTCACCGCGAACCGAGGCGAAGGGTACCGGGCAGAACTGGCATTGATCGACCGTGAAAGCCGGAGCGTGGGCCGCAGCGGGCGGTTCTTGCATAGCTATTACGACATGAGCGGATTCGTCCAGCCGACCCAGCCCCCGAAGCTCGATCCGAACGAGCCTGCGATCGAGTGGTCGCCACTGGCCGGCGCGCAGATTGCGGCGGTGCGGAGCCGCTCACGAGAGGGCCGCATCACGCTGCCCCCGGAACTCCAGGCGTTCTATTCCCAGCCGGAAAGGAACGACCCACTGTCACTGGTGGCGTCGGAGGCGCTCATCGCGCTCGCGCGCAGCCACAAGCGTAATCTTGTCGCCTGCCTACCCGACACCGTGTTTTCGCTGAGCTACGGGCTGGCGAACTTCGACAAGCTCACGCCCTCCCGAGTAGCGTGGAACCTCGAGCAGTCCCGGAGCCTAGCGCAATCCCTTTCGGACAAGTGGCTGACGCTGGAGTCGATCCAACCGGTGCAAGATCGCCGGCATCGTAGCAACCGGCCGGCGCTTGGCGTCTACCTTCGAGCCATCCTGGCGAAGGGGCGGGCCGACCTGGACCTGAAGGCGCGCTACTCGCTCTCGTTCGAAGGTGAGAGCTGGCAGGACGTGGGGAGCATGCTCGCCAACTTGATGGCGCCCGCTCGGGGAGGTGGCGACTTCGAAGGAGGAGTGGACATCCTCCGCATCTACGGCCTGTTCAATCCATCTCAGCGGGCACGCATGTTCACCGGCGAGCCCGTCCCGATCGGGATGCTCACGCCGCAACAGCTATCTCACCTCGAGCGGATGGTTTACCAGGGCGAGAGCGGCGGTCTGAGCGTGAGCCAGTCTGCCGGCGGCATCCCCATCGACTGGCGGCAGGAGCCGACCGAGCTGCTGCCAAACGGCATTCCTC
>DATLGQ010000182.1:0-2072 GCA_035540435.1 Fimbriimonadaceae bacterium | reverse complement strand
GTGATGTTCGAGCATCGCCCGCAGTCGCTCCGCGCTCTCCCCCTCCCCCAGAGAGTTGCCGCAGAGCCGCACGGGCACACCCCAACTATGGAGGGCGTTCGCGGTGTTGGCGGCCTCGCCACCCAACAGCAGCTGCTCATCGAGGATCTCGACATAGCCTCCAGGCGCGGGCAGGCGTGGCACGCGCCGCACGCGGTCTATGCAGATGGTTCCGAAAACGAGGATGGGGTGGTGCATGTGTTGTGCGCTGTGCGTTATACGTTGGGCGCTATGTGAAAATTGGTCCTTTGCGCTGGCCGTTGGGCGTCGTGCGGGATGCCTTCACTACCCTAGCACCCGGGCGCCCACCGCGCCGGTATCCTCTTAGGTTCATGACCGTCCGCGAGCTGCGCCAGAAGTACCTCGAGTTCTTCCAGTCGAAGGATCACAAGCTGTTTCCTTCCAGCTCGCTGGTGCCCTACGATGTGACCGGACGGCTCGACGAGTCGCTGCTCTTCACCGGGGCCGGCATGGTGCAGTTCAAGCCCTACTTTCGGGGCCTGGCCAAGCCTCCCCATCCTCGCCTGACCAATAGCCAGAAGGTCGTGCGCACCGGGGACATCGAGAGCGTCGGCAACCTCAGCCATCTGACCTTCTTCGAGATGCTCGGCAACTTCTCGTTTGGCGACTATTTCAAAGCGGGCGCCATCGCCTACTCGTGGGAGTTCTTGACCTCAGCCGACTGGCTCGGGCTCGATCCCAACCGCCTCGCGGCGACGGTGTTCGAGGAGGACGACGAGGCGTACGCAGAGTGGTCGAAGAATCTGCCGCCACACCGCATCTTCCGGCTGGGCGAGGAGACCAACTTCTGGCCGGCAGGGTCCTTCACCAACGGCCCACCGGGCCCATGCGGCCCCAACGCCGAGATGTTCTACTGGACGTCGGACACCGAGCCGCCGCCGGGCGCGCCCTATACGGTCGAGGACTTCCTGCGGGACGATGCGGACGGCAAGTGGCTCGAGATCGGCAACGACGTTTTCATCCAGTACGAGTGGAAGGGCCGGCTCCGCAACCCCGCGCGCCCGGCGGACGGCTACGTGAAGGAGAGCATGGATCCGCTGCCCTTCAAGAGCGTGGACAACGGGCGCGGGTTAGAGCGGACGGCGGCGGTGATCGCAGGGCTGAAGTCGGTGTATGACACCGAGGCGTTCATTCCGATTCTGGAGAAGATCTCTTCCTTGGATAGGTCCGATAGGTCCTATAAGTACTATCCGGAAGATGCCCCCGAAGCGCGTGCCATGCGCATCATCGCTGACCACATTCGCACCGCCTGCTTCTGCATCGCTGACGGCGTTCTGCCGTCGAACACAGGGCGCGGGTATGTGCTGCGGCGCCTGATTCGGCGGGCGGTGCTCAAGGGCCAGCGGGTGCTGGGGTTCGAGGAGCCGTTCTTTCACTTGCTGTACGACCCGGTCCGGGAGTCGATGAACGGCTTCTATCCGGAGCTGGACGAACGGGCGGATGTGATCCGGGAGACGCTCCTGAACGAGGAGCGGCTGTTCCGGCGGACGCTGGCGCAGGGATCTACATTGCTGCAGGAGGAGCTTCTACAAGTTCAAGCGGGGCTTGCCGGCGAACTAGCCTTCAAGCTCTACGACACCTACGGCTTCCCGCTCGAAGTCACCCAGGAGCTATGCGCGGAAGCCGGCGTCGAGGTCGATCTCGAAGGCTACGAGAAAGCCATGGCCGGGGCGCAGGAGCGCAGCCGGGGCAGCAGCGAGATGGACACCGTCTACGGAGCGCAAGGTGAGCCGCTGCTTCTGAGCATCTCCAGCAACGCCACCACCCAAAGCACTTTCGTCGGCTACGACCGCACTGAACATGTCAGCGAGCTGTCCCAGATCAGCCCCCGCTTCGACGCCGACGGCAGGACCACTGGCCAGTTCCAAATCGCGCTCAACGAGACGCCGTTCTATGCCGAGAGCGGCGGGCAGGTCGGCGACACCGGCGTTATCGAGAGCGACGAGTTCCGGTTCCGAGTCACCGACACCTTCAAAGAAGGCGGGTTCATTTGGCATGACGCGGTGCTCGAA
>DATLGQ010000181.1:0-4272 GCA_035540435.1 Fimbriimonadaceae bacterium | reverse complement strand
CGCCGGCGGCGATGACGTCCCCAGTCGGCGCTATCAGGGCTACGCTGGCCTGGGGGGAGGAGGTGCTGAAGGCGACGATCATGGAGCGGCTTCGAGGCTGGCGCCGTCCATGAGCATCTCGATCACCTTGCGTTCAGCTGGGGAGGGTTCCCCTTCCCAAGCTGACGACAGCATCCAGTAGAAGACGTCGACCAGCCCGACTGCCTCCAAGGTGGTCGCCGTGCCGCCAGTGGTTTCGCCGACCCGCCAAACGGTGGCAAGGGTGGCCCCGGCAAGGTTCGGCGCGGGAGTGGAATCGCGCCTGGAAGTGACGGTCTTGAAGCGTTCCAAGCTGGCTGCGGACGCGCGGATCAGGGCGCGGTCCGGACGGTCGGAATCCAGGGTCGTGTGGAGTGTCAGCAGGAGCGGCTTGGCTAGTTGAGGGTGCGAAACCTGTACACCGTCTTCCGTTGGCGACAGCACAAAACCCTCTGGCACGCGCAGAACGGCTTTGCGCTGCGACACCACAACCTCCAAGCCGACCGGACCTTTGACGACCTGCCGCTCCTTTCCCGCACCGGGCAGGCGGCGAGGGAGCGTCTTGGGGGGTTCGGGCCGTGCTGCCAAAACCTCAGGCGGCTTCGTTGGATCTTCCGGGGTGGGCAGGCGCCCATCAACGGTGCGAAGGGTGTTGAGCAACTCGCGGAACTCCAGCTCCGTACGCTCGAAATCCTCGGGCGCGGCCCATAGCTTCACCAGCATTTTTCGGGCCGTGCCGGTGTAGAGGAGTCCGGTGAGGGTGATGGCGGGTCGCCCATCCTCCTGTCCCCTTACGCGAGTCATGAGAAAGGGAACGCCCAGCACGAGTTCCTCCCATTGTCGCTCGACTTCCTTGCGGAGCTGCTCGTTGATCCGCTTTTGAACCTCTTGCCAGCGCTCCTTCTCACTTTCGAAGCTGATGGCGCGAATCTCGAGCGTGGCGCGGGTGCCGCCTTCGAGCGGGATGTCGAAGAGGTGGACGTCGCGACGGCTCGTCTGCTTCCAAGTCTTCGGGTAGTCGAACATCAGCCCCAGTTGTGGGCTGGTGAAGCTCGTCTTGTCCTGGGGCACGAGGCTCAGGCCCACAAGGAGACTCAAGCAGACGCTCATGAACGGCAATTATGGCAGGTCGGGCCAAATGTCAAGGAAAGTTGGGGCACGCGCCCGGGATGCCGTGGGTCGCCAAACAACAAGAGATCTCTCATGTGGAGGATTCGGACGTGTTCCTGACGATAGGCGTTTCAGTGGCAAGCCTCATCTTTGCCAGCGTCTTCGAAGGTTGGCTTTGTGCCCGGCTTCGCGCCTCATCGAATCGGGAGCCGCGCAACTTCGGCGGGCTCGCGTTCTCATTGACTTCGGCCCTGACGCTGCCGGTCGGCATCCTGCTGTGGGTGGCTGGCGATCTGGGGCTCGCTCTCACGATCCCGTTCTCGCTCGCGCTCTACTTCGGCCTCCACGAGCTGCTGTACTGGAACCACGCGAACCCGCCTCATGACTGCCGACCAAGGTGGATCCTGCGCCTGCCTCTGGTGAAGCCGTTGGCCCTTTGGTACGAGGGGAGGCAGATGGTGAGAGAGATCGATCCCGACAAGAACTTCAACACCTTGCTTCCGATCTACGACCTGATCGCCCGCAGATACTGCACGCGGCCGACCTTTGTTCCAGCCGCTTTTCGATACCGCCCGGACAGACTGGACCGCTCGCAGCTGCGGGTCGTGCGGTTCCACGAGGATGACGCGCTGGCAGACGCAGCGTAAAAAGAAGGCCCCCTCTCAGCCAGTGAGAGGGGGCCGAGAACTTCGCCCTTAGCGGCTGAAGTTGATGCCGGACCGGTTCGGCCCGACGGTGACGTTCTGGAACGCGGGCGTCCAGGCAGAGCCCTTCTTGATGGGCTCAGGCTCCACCCGGAACGTGCCGGAAGGCACGTCCGTGAGGAGGTAGGCGCCACTCGAGTTGGTCTTCACCGATGCCTTGAACCGGGCCGAATAGTTCAGCCGCAGGCTCCAGCTGTTCAACGTCCCCACGTCGACAGCTACGACGTCCTGGACCCGAAGCTGCCAGGTTCCGTTCAGGGGCTTGCCGTGCAGCACGCTCAGGCTCTGAGCCGGCGTGGTTTGGTCCGGGTAGCTCGTGACGATGTTGTCCGCGCTGCCGCCGGATCGGTTATGCAGAATGACGGCGGTCCCGTCCGGGTGGATCAGCGTGACTATCAGGTCGCCAATGTAAGTGTGCGTGATGTTGACACCGACGCGGAGGCTGCTGATGGTGCCTTGCTGCGTCACGACCATGCTGGAGGTGATGCCAGTTGTGTTGTTGTCCGGGATCTGCATTCCCGGTGAAACGCTCTGCGTGTGCACGTAGTTGCCTAGACCGGTCGCCGTCACGCCGACGCCCACCAGGGGCGTTGTGCCCATCGTTACCGTTCCCGAGATGGTGAAGAGAGTGAAGGGCGTGGTGGCGGTAGCCTCGTTCGAGTACAGCGTGTCACCGGCCGTCCTGGCGGCACGCACGCGGTAGACGTAGGTCGTGTCGGCGGCGACCCCGCTGTCCTGGTACTGGGTCACGTTGGCGCCGACCGTCGCGATTTGGGTGAACGTACCGCCCGCGATCTTGCGTTCGATCTTGAAGCCCGTCTCGTCGCTGCTGTTGTCCGTCCAAGCCAAATCGATCCGGTTGGCGTTGATCGGGTTAGCCACGAGGTTCGATGGCGCGATGGTGATGAAGCCACGATTGATCAGGATCTGGCGAATGGCATCCTGATCCGACCCGTTGTAGAGCGCCTGGTTGACCATCAAGATGGCATTGGCCGACTGGGGCATCGTGGCGCCGGTACCCAGCAGGAAGTGGTGCTCCAGGATGATGCGGTCTGCACGGGCGCGGCCCACGAGAGCACGAATCTGCCACATGGCAGCGCTCCAGATTTCGCCGTCTGCGTGCACCTGGTTCACCATGTTGGTGGGATAGATCTTCGTGCTGTCCAATCGGCGGAGAAACGCCGGGTTGCCAGGATTATACGAAACCGCGTCCCACTCCGCGATGTAGACATCCCATCCGGGAGCCATAGGGCCCACGCCGGCGGACTCGCTGCCGGCCCAGTAATCGCCAAATCCCTCGCCAATCGATCGCGCCTCGTGGCTGGAACCCCAGCCCGGCACCTGATTGTCGTGGATGGAATGGCCGTACTCGTGCAGAATGACGTCCGAATCTTCGGCGTCGTCGACGCCGCCGGTTCCAAAAGTGACGTGCTTCGTTGAAGGTGAGTAGAACGAGTTGTCGGCGGTGGTGCCGTTGACGTTCACTCCTTGCTTTCGGTTGTTCACGTTCGTGAATCCGAGCGACTGGATGTAACGCTGGGATCGGTCGAGGTGGAAGTAGCACATGACTTCCTCGAAGCGGTCGTCGAAACGGTTGTAGTTGAATATGTTCGTTGGTTCGAGGGCACGAGTCTGTCCCGTGGTGGGCGTGGTCGTGACGAACGGACCCTCCAATCGGCCAGAGCCATCGAGGTCCTTGAGCACCACGTTCTTCCGCTCGGCATCGAGCGTCGGGCTCGTGGCGTCGTTGTTGTCCGGCAGGTTGTGAATGCCGCTGGTGACGACCGGGCTGGGGTCGAAGACCAGACCCGCGCCGTCGACGAAGATGGCGCGATTGCGGGCATGGAGGACTGCCCCGGTCGCGTTGTCTACTACAACCAGCCAGTCGCCGGCCGGTCGCGCTGTTTGGAAGGTGACTTGGGTCGTCGCATGAGCGCGACCGTCAGCCACGTACACCACATCGGCGGCTTGAGGAGCCGACATAGGAGGCGTGAGAGCATCGACGGCCTCGACCGCAACCTGAACGGCGGAGTTGGGATCGGCTTTGGCAGCCATGTCACCCGCCGAGCTAACCGGAACGAGGTCATTGTTGACGATGACGACGTTGCCCTTGAGGTCCATGTGCACGGAGAGATAGCCGTCCAACACGGGCATGCCGTTGAAGACTTGGCGATAGCGGACGTGAGTGCCGGTAAGGCTCCGCTGGGTGATCAGGTGCTCCAACTCGTCCAGGGAGGGGCTGAGGCTCAGCAAGTCGGCACGGCTGCGCAAGAAGTTGGCGGCAGCGGCCTCGGGAGTCTTACCCGTGGTTGGGAACCTGCCGTTCAGGTAGCGCACGATCTTGTTCTCGTCGCGCTGCACGACCGCGCCTGGCACGACGTTCGGGTTCAGATCTTCGAGTGAGTGACCCATGGGCAGACCCGAAGACTCGATTGAAACC
>DATLGQ010000180.1:0-15253 GCA_035540435.1 Fimbriimonadaceae bacterium | reverse complement strand
TCGATCCCCCGCGCGCCCAGGCCGTGGCGGGTGACGTCGACGTAGGTGTTGTTGCCCGAGTCGTGGGTGTAGTCGGATTCGAACATCATCTGCCCGTCATAGAAGTAGCGGGTGGTGGGGCGGTTGACAGCCCAGATCTCGTCGTAATGCCCCGACTTCCCCTCCTTGTCGTCGGGCACCCACGAGAGCGAGAGCCCCTCGACCTTCTGCACCCTCATGCCGTCTGATGTTATGATTCATGCAGGATATGCATCTGTCGGAGGTGCCGAAGTGATAAGACACAAACTTCCTGCGGGTAGCGGTGCGCTCGCCAAAGCGACCGCGGCCCTACTGGCGATTGCGGCAATGGCTTCAGCCACCCGCATCGATTGCACGTGCAAGTGGAAAAGCATAGAAACATCAACTTTAGGAAGAGCGATTCAATCGCAGATGCTTCACTTACTCGGTCATGCCCTGGTCTGTTACCTCTTGAAAGGCGACTCAGCTTGAGCCCTCCGAGATTCTTCGGCGAAGCGATGAAGAAGCCGACATCCACCAAGTTGGTCTCGGTGCTCCTCCTATCCTCCACAACGCTGTTGTGCTTGTCGATGGGCTTCTCATTTGTCGGCGGGTGGATTGCCACATGGGCCGGACTCGTCGAGGGGGCGGCTGTAGCGGCTCTGGCCGGGATGTGCCTTGCGCTCGTCCTAGCCGTCCTCGCTCGCAGATGAGCCGTTCCTGTGGCTCCTGAAAACTTGGACCCAGAAGAGCGCACCCGCTGATACCAGAGGCCGGAAGAAGCTTACGCCGGTCAGCCGATGGGCCCCTAGGACACAAAAACCCGCTCCCGCAGCGAGACCGCCACGACCTGCTGCACCGACTCCAGCAGGTCCTCGACCGTGAGGCTGGCGGCGCGGCGATACTCGCTGAAGAACACGTCCTCCCCCAGCTCCCCCTTGAGCCGAACGATCAGGCGCTGGACCCGCTGCTCCAGGTCGACCAGCTCCGGCATCCCCAGGTAGGGGCTGGTCTCGTCCAGCATGCTGCGGCTGCCGAGAAGGCGCGCGCCCAGGCCGGGGTCGTGCTCCGCGATGAAGCAGGCGGCGGCCAGCAGGCCGCTCAAGATGCCGAGGGTGTGTCGGCGCGCGAGACTGTCGCGGGTCGCGCGCAGGATCAGCTCCCAGCCCTCGGCGCTCGGGCCGCGCAAGAGGAGGGTCTGCCCCAGCGCGATCCAGCAGGAGCCCAGGAAGTACAGCTCGTTGCCGTCCGAAATGAGCTCCAGCGCCTTGCGGAGGCTGGCTTCGGCCTCATCCAGCCGGCCCTGAATGCGCAGCCACAGCCCGAGATTGAGCAACTGGTTTCCGACCCGGGTGCTGCCGCCCAGCTCCTGGGCCAGATCGAGAGCCGTGCGCAGGAAGGGCTCGCCATCGAGGTAGCGCCCCATCAGCGTCAGAGCCTGGCCGACGTTGCCGTTGACCACGCTCAGCACCTCCACGTCGCCCACGGCCTGGAGAAGCTCCAGGCTGCGCATATAACAGGCGAGGCCACCCTCATAGTCACCCAGGCTCAGCTTGAGCGAACCCAGGTTGTTCAAGGTGGAGTAGGAACGGCCGCCGTCCGGCAGCGCGCTGTAGGCTTCGAGCGCCGCCCGGTAGCGCTGCTGGGCGACGCCAAAGTCCCGGCGTAGGTGCTCGGCCACCACCCCAAGCCCATTGAGAGCAAGACCCAACGTGTAGCTGTCGCCCCTGCGCTCGCTTTCGGCCTTGAGGCGTTCAAAGAGCGCCTCGGCTTTGTCGGGCTCCCTGGTGCTTTGGGCGAGCCAGGCGGCGGCAAACAGGGCCTGACGCGAATCGTGGTCCGCTTCGCTCTTGGGCAGATCGAGCACCTGCTCGCATAGCCGCAGGCCTTCCTGGAGCCGGCCGCAAAGGTAGAAGTAGTGCCCCAGCCCGCCGGCGAGCCTCAGGCCCAGCTCGCGATTCCCGCTCTCGATCGCCCACGAGATCGCCGCGCGCATCTCGTCGTGGAGTGGCGCAAGCCGCCGGACCCACTCCTTGGCGCCGCGTCCTCTGAGGTGACGTCCGGCTTCTTCGGCCAGAGCTCCAAAGTACTCGCCGTGACGCAGGCGGGTGCGATCATACTCGCCGGACTCGGCCAGGCGCTCGAGCCCGTAGCGTCGCACCGTTTCCAGCATGCGATAGCTCGTGGCGCCGTCGGCTGAAGGCTCCACGACCAGCAGGCTCTTGTCCGCGAGCGACTCCAGCAGGTCGAACACCTCCCACTCCGGCATTTCGGGTTCCGCGGCCACGCCATGCGCTGCTTCGAGCGAGAAGGGCCCCGCGAACACGGACAGGCCGACGAGCAGCCGCTTCTCCTGCTGGTTCAAAAGATCGTAAGACCAGTCGACGAGGGCCTTGAGCGTTTGCTGGCGGGGAAGCGCCGCGCGGCTGCCGCCGGTCAAAAGGCGGAATCGATCGTCCAGCTTCGAATTGATCTGATCCAGCGACAGCGAACGGATACGAGCGGCCGCGAGCTCGATCGCCAGCGGAATGCCGTCGAGGCTGGCGCAGAGCTGAACCACCGCCTTGGCATTGGCGGGGGAGACGTCGAAGGTCGGCTGATGGAACTGCGCCCGGTCCACCAGGAGCCGAACCGCCTCCGAATGCCGGACCTCATCCACCATGTGGGAGACGGCCTTGGGCACTGCCAGCGACGGCACCCGATAGGTGCGCTCGCCCGGGATTCGCAGCGGCTCGCGGCTGCTGGCCAGGATCGAGACTTTGGGGCAGCGCCTCAAGAGCTGGTCGACCATGCGCGCCGCCGGCTCGATCAGATGCTCGCAATTGTCCAGGAGCAGCAGCGCCTGCTGCTCGCGCAGGTGGCTATGGATCGACTCCAAAACCGGCACGCCAGGTTCTTCGCGCACTCCCAACGCGCTCGCCATGGCCGCTGGAATCTCGCTCGCTTCGCGAAGGGGCGCCAGCTCGATCAGCCATGCGCCGCCCGGAGCCTGTTCCAACATCTCGGCGGCTACCTGAAGCGCCAGCCGGGTTTTGCCACAACCGCCGGTGCCGGTCAGGGTCACCAGTCGATGAGTCGCCAGCAGCCCGCGCACCTCCGCCACCTCACGCTCGCGCCCGATGAACGTGGTCACCTGCTGGGGCAGGTTGTTCGGCATGTCGGGGCTGTCGAGCGAGCGGAGCGGGGGAAAGTCGGCAGGCAGGCCCGGCGCGCGCACTTGGTACACCTGCTCGGGCCTAAAGAGATCCTTGAGGCGGTGCTCTCCCAGGAACTCAAGGGCGCAATCGGCGGGTAGCGAGCCGTCCAGAATCTCGCGGGCCGCGGCTGAGAGCAGGATCTGGCCCCCGTGGGCGATCCCGAGCAGACGAGCGATTCGGTTGAGGGGCTGCCCAAAATAGTCGCCATCGCGGCTCTCGGCGGCTCCGGCGTGAAGCGCGACCCGGACCGAAAGCCGGCAATGGGCCGGCCAGGGCTCTGCGGCCAACCTCGTCTGCAGCTCCAGTGCCGCCTCGAGGGCCGTGGCAGGAGCCTCGAATGCGACGCAAAAGGCGTCCCCCACCCGCTTGAAGACGTGCCCTCGTCGCAGGGTGAAGACCTCGGCCAGAATCTCGTCGTGACGGACCAGCGCCCGGCTCATGACGGCGGGACGCTCCTCCCAAAGACGCGTGCTCCCCTCGATGTCGGTGAAGAGGAACATCAAGGTCCCGGATTGTGAGACCATCAAGGTTCATTCTATATCAATGCTGCTGCGAGACCTGGGGCGGCGCGTCGAAGACGCTGGCAGACCGGCCGGAACAGGAAAGGGCAAGAACGCCCATCGCCCCTCGGTGCGGCCAAGCTGGGGTGTCACATTCAGGCGAAGCGAAAGCTCCTCACATCCGAAAGGCCCCGAAGGGCAGACATCCTACAGCGAAGGGTGTTAGCCGCGGAAGGCGCACCGCCAACACCCTACACCCAACATCCAAGCCCGGGATAGACTGAAGCCATGAAGACGTTGCTGGCGACGGTAGTTCTCTTGGGCGCCTTTGGGCAATACAAGGAGAGCGTCAAGCTCTTCAACGGCAAAGACCTGACGGGTTGGCACATGGACGTCCCCGAGATGGACAAGAACCCGGGCGGGCCCAAGCCCTTCACGGTGCGCAACGGCATGCTCGTCAGCCTGGGGACCCCGGGTGGACACCTGATCACCGGCGCCTCGTACGAGAACTACGTGCTGGTCGTCGAGTACCGCTTCCCGGGCAAGGGCGGCAACTGCGGGGTCCTGGTCCATGCCTCCACGCCCCGACGGCTCTACGGCATGTTTCCCCAGTCGATCGAGGTGCAGCTCCAGAGCGGCAACGCCGGCGACTTCTGGTGCATCGGCGAAGACATCCAGGTGCCGGACATGGAGAAGCGCCGCGGGCCGAAGGAGCGTTGGGGCGTCGATGGCGACAAGCTTCGCCGCATCCAGAACCTGACCGACAACTCGGAAAGGCCGCTGGGCGAGTGGAACACGATGGTCATCGAATGCCGGGGCGACGAGATACGGGTGTGGGTGAACGGGGACCTGGTCAACCACGGCAGCCAGGCCACCGCCACCAAGGGCCAGATCGCGCTCCAGGCGGAGGGGACCGAGGTCGAGTTCCGCCGGCTGGAGCTGACGCGGCTGTAGGCAGGCGGGTGGATACTGAAGCCCAAAGGCTGCTGATCGAGTGGTACGGCCGCTGCGGACGCGACCTGCCTTGGCGTCGCACGCGCGATCCCTACGCGATCTGGGTCAGCGAGGTTATGCTCCAGCAGACCCAGGTCGAGACGGCTCTGCCCTACTACGCGCGGTGGATGGAGCGGTTTCCGACCCTGCGCTCGCTCGCGGATGCCGACGAACAGGACGCGCTGGCGATCTGGCAGGGGCTCGGCTACTATCGTCGCTGCCGCATGCTGCACCAAGCGGCGCGAATGTTGGCAGGAGAGGCCCTTCCGACCAGCTCACAGGCATGGAGGAAGGTGCCGGGTGTGGGGCGCTACACCGCCGGCGCGGTCGCCTCGATCACCCTGAGCGAGCGCGCCGCAGCGGTCGATGGCAACGTGGAGAGGGTTTTCGCCAGGTTCACCGGGTGCGAGCTGACCGGGCACGCGCTGAACCGGGCTGCTTGGCAGTGGGCGGAATCTCTCGTGCCTCGGCAGGAGCCCGGCCGCTGGAACCAGGCGCTGATGGAGCTGGGGGCTCGAGTCTGTACGCCGGCGCGCCCCCGCTGCTCGGCTTGCCCGCTCCGGGACGCATGCGCGGCTCATGTGGGTGGTCTGGTCGATCAGTTGCCGCGACCCAAGCCGCGTCCGGCCGTGGTCGAAGTGGAGACCGAGATCTGGGTGACTTCTTGCGGCGAGCGCTTCGGCGTGCGCCGGATCGAGGACGGATCGTGGTGGCGCGGCTTGTGGGGCTTCCCCACCGGGACCGGGGATATGCTGCGAGCGGCATGGCCGATGGCGAGCGTGCGGGCGGCGGGCACCCACCGCCACACCGTCACCCGGCACCGGATCTTGCTGCGGGTGTTCTCGGCGTGGCTGGTGGATCCGGCTTCGGGGCTGCATTGGGTGACCCGGGAGGACCTGGACCGACTGCCGATGCCGGCGCCGCACCGCAAGGCGCTCGCGATGGCCGACCGTTCAGTCGATTTCGAGTGAGCGGAAACGCTTTTCGGTGGTGTCGAGGCCTTCGGTGAGGACGGAGTACGCCCAGTGCACCCGCTTCTGGATCTCGGCGGCTTCCCGAGCTTCCACGGACGCGGGAGGGAAGTTGCCCGGGTCGCTGCGCTTGTTCAGCCGTTCGAAGGCCTTGCGGATCTCTTCGAACGGGGCGTTGACCGCGACGCCGAGCAATCGGGCCGCGCGGGTGTTCTGGTCTTCCTCGACCTCCTGGCGTCGATCTGCCGGCTGCCAGGGGGCGGGTCGCTCCAGAGCTTCCTCGAGCTCCCGCTCGGCATACTCGCGCTCCACGCCTTGAATGCGCTCCCACTCGCGGTGGACGTAGCCCCGCAGCATGTCGTATGCGCGCCGGCCCATGCTCATGCGCGCAGGTGCCCCCGCAACAGTTCTTCCGCCTCGTCCATACTTGCGCTAAGTGATCTTAGCCGAGCGACGGTGTCGTTCAGGTCCTGTTGGTCGCCACTGACGAAACGAGCCTCGTCGGACACGGCAAGGTTGAGTCGCGCCCGCATTTCGCTGAGGGCCGCTTCCGCTTGCTTGAGCGAAGAATCGATCGCACGCAGGCTGTCCTGCAAGGGCCCGTAGTGTTCGCGCTCAGCCCGCCGCGCCGCGAGGGCGTTCTCGAGCGCCTGCCTCTCCGCCGGATTGGTGGCTCCCTCTAGCTGAACTTCGAGCTGCGCCACCTCCTGTTCGGAAAGCGAACGCCCGAGCGCTGCCTTCTTCGTTTGAGCCCGCAGCGTCAAGAGCCGGGTGGCGTGTTCGACGATGGTGTCGGCTTCCTGCAGCGCTTCGGCGCCGATCACTTTGAGCGCGGCCGACTCGGAGTGCTTGCCCACGAACTCTCGAAGCTCTTCTCGCAGGCGCAGGATGGGGCGGAGCAGGGCGCGGCTCTCGTGGGGCAGATCCTCTACCCCGGTCGCCTGTCGTTGCCTCTGGGCAGCGCCGATCGAAGCCACGGCCGCAACCGCGACGGCCGTCAGCATCGCCAGGAGGCCGAGCGCGATGTTGCCGGTGATGAAGCCGTACGCCATGAGAGCGAGCGCGGCACCGGCAAGAACTGCTCCCAAAGGCTTCATGCCTACAGTTTGACGTGTACGGTGAAGGAGAAGTCTTTGAGGACCCCGCCCCGGTACCGCACCATCGGCTCGGCCCAGACGCTTCGGTCTAGTGGGATCTGGGCGAAGACCCGGTACTGGTCGTTGCGCTCGTTCCAAGCTCGACTCCAGCCAATCCCGTAGTAGCGGAGAGGATTGGGCTCGACCAAGATCATCACGTCGCTGACCTCCTTCTCGACGTCCTCCGGCCGCTCACCTCCGCGAAGGGCCACCCACTCCGCCTGGTAGCGCCACATCCCGGCCCGACGCCCATAGTCCAGTCCGAGCATGCTGGTGTATCCGCCGCGCGCGCCTGGCGACGCCTCCGGGTTTCGGATCACCGTCAAGCTGGTGCCGGAAATCGCCAGATTACGCCCCACGGCAAAACTCATGCCGATGGGACCCTCTAGTCGCACGACGACGCCGCGCTGGCGGTGCATCCCCGCGTCGAAGATGGCGCCGGTCAACCGAATACCCGGCAGCAGGAGGTTCGTGTCGGCGCGCGCCGCCTCCACGCTTTCTCGAATGAGGAGCCCCCTGCCAAAGGGTAGATACTGCTTCCCGACCCGCCAAATGCCGACGTCCTCGATGTAGTATTCGTCGATCTGGTTACGGTCGCCGTCGTTTGGAATACGCTGGAGGCGCTCGGAGACCAATGCTCGCAGCCCCGGCTCGAGGCGCAGGTAAAGGCCCACCGTGCTGTGGTTGCCCAACGCGTCGTACCAGCGCAGCGCGTTTCCTCCTCCGAGTTCCGTACGCAGCGTGGGCCGCAGGTCGAGCTTGAGCATGACGTCGGGAGCCTGGGCGCTCACGATGGCTGGAGCGAGCAGGCTCAGGATGGCGAGCCGTCGCATCCTACCGGCAACTCCCGATGAGCTCGCTCAGAACGGCGTCCCGAGGCACACGCCGCTGGTCTGCGGTCTTCAAATCGCGAGTGGTGACGACGCCGGCTTCGAGCTCTTCGTCGCCGAGGATGACCGCGAAGCGGGCGCAACTTTTGTCGGCTTGCCGGAGCTGTGACTTGAGGCTGCGGAAATCAAGGTCGACCAGAACCCTTAGACCGCCCCTCCGCAACTCGCTGGCCAGCCGCAGCACGTGGTCGCGCGCAGCCTCTCCGGCGGAGACCAGGTACACGTCGGGAGGCGGCTCCTCGGGCAGCATGCCTTGCGCTTCCAAGACGATGAGCAGTCGCTCGATTCCAATTCCGACTCCCACAGCCGGTGTGGGCGGGCCGCCGATCTCCTTGATCAGGCCGTCGTACCGCCCGCCTCCGCACAATGCGCTTTGGGCGCCAAGACTGCTCGACTGCACTTCGAAGACGGTGTCGGTGTAGTAGTCGAGGCCGCGGACGATGTTTGGCGCCAACTGAAACGGCACCTGCTGGAGCGTGAGGATTCTCTGGAGTTCGTCCAAGTTGGCCCGCGACTGGTCTTCCAGGAAGTCGTAGATGGGCGGCAACGAAGTCAGCCGCGCTTGAACTTCCGGATCCTTGCTGTCCAAAAGTCGAAGCGGATTCTTGAGCGCGGTCGCGCGAGGCTCTTCATCGAGCGACTCCAGGTAGGGGCCCAGATGTTCGAGAATCGTCTGCCGGTAGCGGCTGCGGCACTCCGATCGCCCGATCGAGTTCAGCAGCACATGGAGGCCGGTAAGGCCCAGTCGCTCGAAGAACCGAACGGTTACTTCGATGATCTCGGCATCTGCCAACGGGGACGGCGATCCTACGAGTTCCAGACCGAACTGGTGAGCCTCCCGGAGGCGACCCTTCTGGGGCCGCTCGTGGCGGAAGAAGGGCGTGGCGTACCAGAGGCGTTGGGTTGTTCCGGGAGGGCAGAGGTTGTGCTCGATCACCGCCCTCATCACGGGAGCAGTCCCTTCCGGCTTGAGGGTGATTTGGCGTCCGCCTTTGTCGACGAACTCGTACATCTGCTTGGACACCACTTCACTCGTTTCACCCGAAGTGCGAACGAAGAGCTCCGTATCCTCGAAGGTCGGGGTTCGAATCTCGCGATAGCCGTAGAGGGCGGTGTGGGCTTGGAACTGCTCTTCGAGCCACTGCCACCGGTAGGACTCCCCGGGCAGCACGTCCTCCGTCCCACGCGGGGCCTGAAATCGCATGCGGCTATTGTGGCCGATGCCGAGTTTGCGGTTGTGGCCACAACATCGGCGTTCGAGTTACCAACTTGATCGGAGTTCGGAGTGAATACAGCTATGTCATATGACCGCGCCGCCCGTTTCGCCCAGATTGTGGTGGAAGAGCATTGCGACGAGAGGGAGTTCGATCTGGTGTTCCAGAGCGAGCGCGAACTCGACGTTGTGTCCCAGGCGATCGTCGCAGCCGGCCATCAGGTTGTGCGGTACGAGCATGACCTCCGGATTCGGGTGATCTGCAAGTAGCCTTGCCTGACGGCAGGCGATTCTCTTGGCGCAAAAAAAGCCCCCAGGGTGCGTGCGCTGGGGGCTAAGGTTCGGCGAGGCTCTCCTTCCCGCCGTTATCCAGGATGTTGCTGTCTCTGTTGCTGTTACTGCTGCTCTCTTTTGCTCTCTCCTGAGCGTGAGGTGATAGTACAACCACCTGGTGAGCAATGCCATGTCCTAATTTGCATTGACACGGCTCGACAATCTCAAGGCGACGGCGGCCGATTGCGCCCCACCCCGGTTGGATCGGGGAAGAGCGGCATCGGGTTCTTCTTAAAGGCTTCGAGACGCTGCTGCAGACGCTCCCGGAACGCCGCCGGAGCCTGATCGAGCGTCACCGGCTGCGCGTTGGGGGCAAGACGATCGTCGTTGAGCGTGTGAGACACCACCACGTCGGGAGCGACGGCAAAGGTGAACTCCAGTCGTCGCCGCTCGCCCAGCACAAACCGGTCGATCTTGGGAATCATCCCGGCCATCTGCTGCATATTGGGATCCTCTGCGAAGTAACGGAGCATCGCAAGCTCGTCCACCCCCAGGGCTCCGTAGCGTCGATCGACACCCTTCCCGGAATCAGCGACCATCGCAAAGGCATCGGCGGTGACCCGCATTTCCAACCAACCACCGGGAGGGAGCCCGTTCGGCATCACCTCCGTCGGTTCGTCCCGGTAGTCGTTTGAAGCGCCCGGTCCTACCATCTCGGCGATCATGTCGAAGAAACCTTCGGCATCCTTCTTGACTGCTCCGGCTGGGCGCAGCCGCGCGGAGGCCCCGAAAGTCAGCTTCTCGACGAGGGTGCGCTGCGAAGGATTGAGCGTGCTGAAGCCAAGGCGGCCGCCTTCGGTCAGTAACCTGCGCTGGGCGGGTCCAAGCTGTCCGTAAAGCCGTAGCGTGTCCCAGCTCATCAAGCCGCTCATGCCCTGGTTCATCGTGTTGGGCGCGAAGACCATCAGAGGCAGCATCGCAGCGGGCGTCTCCATGGGGGGAGGGGAGGCCATGGCATAAGCCGCGTAGTCATCCAGCGAGGGTACGGGTTTCGAGCGGGCTACCTGAAGAAACTTTGCCAGTGCCGCACGGTCGACGCGCTTCTCAAACGCGTCGGCGGGCCTTGCGGGGACGACGGTCAGCCAGCCCCCGACGGTCTCTACCTTTACCTCCGCATTGGCCTTGAGGCTCCTGAGATAGCTATTGACGGTGATCGTAGAACCTCCCGGCATGAACATTCCCAGCGGGCTGACGAGCGTGTCCGGAAGCGAAGCGACGACGTTGAGCTTCTTCAACTTGGCTACCGCCAGCAGCGACTCGCTCTCGGCCCAGGAGAGTGGATCGTACAGATCCGGGCGCGCTAGTCGCTCCTCGACTTCAGGCGCCAGCTTGCTGTTCTGGGCGTCGGTCATAAAACCGACCATGTACCCCTGCAGAGCTTGGCTGTGCGAGCTGAGCTGGATCGGACCATCCGGCTCGTCCTGCCCGGCTGCACCGGCCTCAGACGATGGCGAAGGCGCGCCGCCGAACCCGGCAAAGGCCATGTCGAACGATTGAAGCATCACGGTGTGGGTGCCCCGAAACGCGACCTTGCCTTCGCTATCGAACAGCTTCAGCTGGAGTGTCAAGCCATCGAAGAACGGCATTCTCGAAGCGATGAGAAGGGCCTTGACCGGCTGGCCCTGCACAGGCTTGTCGGCTCCGCCGAAGCCCATGCGTTCGGCAAAGTCCAGAAGCGCCTTGATGTTCTCATCCTGAGGCTCGTTGGAGGCCCGATTCTGGACGAGCTGGTTCTGCTCCTGAATGAACTCCTGGAGGATGGAAGCCGCCTGGGCTGACATGGGCCGCTGCATGCGCGTCGGTGTCGTAGAGAAGACCACGCGCCCATCAGGGCCGGTGGCAGCCAGCACCGTCGAATCTAGTCCCAAGGCCAGGCGGGTGATCGCTTTGGTGACGGGCGAACCGGCGGCCGAGCCGCCCGGAAAGCCGGCCGGCTGGCTCTGGGTCGTGCCCGGCTGCTGGCGCGGCTGGAGCTGGCGCTCCAAAGTCTCGCGGATCTTTCGAGCCCGTAACTGAAGCTCGGCTCGTGCCTCTTGCGCATCTCGAGATGCATCTCGAACCAATAGATCCCGTCCGTCCGGCTGAACTCTCCAGGTGCTGCCGGTGACCTCTGCAATCCGCTTCTTGAGCTCTGAGAGCGGGACGTCCGTGACGTGGATCAGGACGGTCGAGCGACGGTTGGCCTGCGATACGCCAAGCGGCTGCTTGGCCATCTCTCCGATCGCTTCGACCGCCCTTTCCACCGACACCGCGACGGTTGAGTAGGTGATCTTCGGATCGTCCTGGCTCGCGGCGAGACCGGCACTCGCTGCAAATGCCCAAATCAGCGCATGTTTCATCTGCTAACAGATTACTGTCCGCGATGGAAAGAGGATGCGCGTTTGCCTTGCGCGATAGGCTGACCGGGGCCATACATGCGGCTCATGATCCATAGGAAGACCAGCGCGCCCAGAGCATCGATGGCGATATCCCAGTAGGAGCCGGTGCGTTGAACCGCGTAGGTTTGGCGGGCTTCGTCGTAAATCGCGTGCATGATCGTCAGTCCGAATCCGAATGCGAGGGCTGAAACGGGAGCGGACTGCTTCTGAGCCGGGTGGGAATCCTGGCTAACACGTAAGCCCTCGGCCCGCGCCACGGCCAGGTAGGCGGCAGCGGCGAAGATCCCATAGAACATGAAGTGGATGCCCTTTCGGAACGCGACCACGAGCCATTCAGCCGCGCCGTAGCCGATCCCGAGCACTTCTACCAGCCACGCTTCCCATGATCCGCCGGAGCCGCCGGCATTGCCGCTGAACCTGGCCACGAAATAGCCGAGAACCAGCGCCAGGATGAGCCAGGCGTTGCGGCATGCCACATGTCGGAACAATACGAGCAGGGAAGTGCCGACGATGGCTGAGGCGAGGAAGCCCAGCCACAGCAGTTGTGCGGAGGGAGCCTGGGTGGGCACGCCAATCTCGCGCAGGGATATCAGCCAGCCCAAACCGAAGACGCCGGCATATCCCAGCATCGGCAGGAATCTAGCCTCCAAGGTCTCGAGCCCGGGTACCAGCGAGAGCACCGCCCCAACTCCCACGAGGAGTGCCGCGACCAGCCACACACTGGGATCCAGCGCCGAACCAACGACGATGGCGGCGAACGTCAAGATGAATCCGGCCGCGAGTCCAACCGCACGCCAAAGCACAGTAGGAGTATAGGCACGATTCATGCCAGAACAGGCGAGGCCGGAGGCTAGAGTGGCTTGCGAAAGAGCCATTTGAGCAGCCGCCGCTCGACACTCCGCCGGAGCTTATGGGTGGGCGACATGTAACCGTAGGGATGGGCTTGTTCGTAGCGATCCAACCACTCCAGAATCGCCAACTGCCTCCAGTAGGCCGTGTTGTTTACGTACTTGGCCGCATGGAACACGATCGGCCGGATCAGTCGCATGCGCCGGCCGCGCTTGAGGAACAGGCACTCGTTCTTCATGACGTCCAGCCTCAGGCGCCCAACCAGACCGACCGGGGTGTTCATGAAGTCGAGCTCATCCGGCAGCAACGTGCCGATTTCGGTGCGGGCCATCGCGATCGATAGACAAGGCTCGTCCGGTACTTGGCCCCGAAAGAGCTCCAGACCCGTCTCCAAGTAGCTTGCCGCTACTCGCGCCGCCTCCATGCGCACCTTCTCGAACTCGTCCGAGCGCTCGTAGTAGATCAGCCCGCCGTTAAAGCGAGGCAGCCACTCCAGCCCCAGCCCCGGCAATACCTCTTCCAGATGTCCGTACCAGTGTCCCTTGCTTTGCCGGTAGCCTTGGACCGCAACTGGCGAGCCTGAGCATGTCTCCCAAATCGGATCCAGCCGCCCAAAAGCCAAGCTGTCCGCATCGATGAAGAGCGCTGATTCGGCATCGAGCACTTGGAGAGCCTGCAGCTTCTGGAGGTACGTGGGGATGCCTGTGGGGGGCCGGGCGATCTGTTGGAACCAGCGCCCGAACCGTGGATCATCCATGTCGGTGATGAGCCCACGCGGCGTCGTATCTCCTACCAGGGCAAGCGACCGCGCCAGGCCCAGGGCCATCTCCCCGTAACGCGGAGCGCCCAGGGCGATGGTGAAGACGACCCGACTCAGAGCTTCCTCGCCACGTACCGAAGGTAACGACGCTCGAGCGAGCGTCTCAGCTTTTGCCAAGGCGACATGTATCCGTAGCCGTGCCGGTCCTCGTACCGCTCGAGTGCCTCCAGCCTTGCCAACTGCCGCCAGTAGACCAGGAAACTGCCATAGCGGGAGGCGTGAAAGATGGTCGGCTCCACGTAGCGCAGATCGTAGCGGCGGCAGACGTATCGGCACTCGCCTCGCAGGACGTCCATGCGAAGCTTGCCGACCAGCCCCACCGCCGTGTTCGTGAAGTCCATGGTCTCCGGTACCAGCAGCCCGTATCGCTCCTTGACCATGGCCAGCGCGATACACGGCTCGTCGGGGATCAGGGGGTCGTCCCGCTGAAACCCGAGCTCCACCGCGCGGCGGCCGTACTCGTAGCACTTTTCGATGAAGGGCTCGCTCCCTCGCTCGTAGTAGATCATGCCGCCGTTAAAGCGTGGCAGCGCGTCCACGTCATGGCGGCGGCAGTGAGAAGCGAGGTCGCCATACCAGTCGCCATCGGACTGCATGATCCCTTGTACGGCAAAGCCTGAGCCGGCGCAGTAGTCGAAGATCGGCCCGAGCCTCTTGAAGGCAAGGGAATCGCCGTCCACGAAGAGCACCTGGTCGGCGTCGGTTCGGGCGAGGGCCGTCAGCTTGGAGAAGAAGATCCATTCGAGAGGATCCTCGGGCTCCAGCACCTGCTTGAAGTACCGATGCCAGTCATAGCCCCCCTGATCGGTGACGACTACGCGCTCCGTGTCATCCCCTATGAGGCTGAGTGAGCGGCCGAGCCCCATGGCCATTTCGGCGAACTTCGGCTTGCCCACCGCGAGCGTGTAAAGAATCCGCTTCATTGAGGCCGCGCCAGTTTACCGGGCGTGCGTTGGCCGGCTCGGTGGGCCGTTTTTTGCCAAAAGACCCATTTTGCGGGCGTAAATCCAAAGGGCTGCTACAGTATCTGAACGTAAGTTCTCGCGAACTTGGAGGACAAAGAAGCATGAGGCAGACCATTGCTAAAGGATTAGTCTTGGGGGCCATCGCGGTCGTCGTCCGCGCAGATGCCTGCGACGAGACGCGGCAGACGAGCGTGATCCTTCGGGACGGGAAGGTAATCGCCAAGACCCCAACCGGTGAGCGCGAGCTCACCGAGGACCAGAATCGCGGCTTCGTCGGTGATCCCTGGGTGCCGGCCATCGCAGCGCCGGCCTACTCGCCGGCGTTTTCGATCGGACTCGAGCAACTGCCGCCGAAGGAGCCTATTCCGGCATTGCCGCCGGCTCAATCGCCGGCTGGCAGCGATCAGCGGCAGGCTCCCAGGACGCAGGACCAGCGGGCGATCGAGGAGCTTTCGCGCTCGATCGCGGAGCAGATGACCAGGCTGGCGGAGCTGCTTCGCCGCAACCGCTCGGAAGGGCGTGAGGCGAGAGTTCAGTCGAAGGAACTGGAGGAGGCGCTGGCGCGCCTGCGGGCAGAGCTCGGCCATCGGAACCTGTTCGTTGCGCCGCCCGCGCTGCATGATGAAGCCGCTGCTCGTGTTTATCGGACGAAGCCGCTGGACGTCAAGGGTCTCGAAAAGCTGCACGTGGCGCCGAAGTTGGACGCCAAGGCGCTGGAAGCTCTGAAGGCGGTCCCGGCCAAGGCGCTGCTGGATGCCGAGAAGATCCGGATGGAAGCGATGCGGAAGTCGATGAGCGACGAGATGCGCAAGGACTTTGAGTCGGCTATGCGCGAGGCTCACGAGGAGATGAGGAAGGCGCAGGGGGAGCGGGCCGCGGAGATGGCGCGTGCCCGAGCCGAGCTGCAGCGGGAACTGATGAAGTCACAGGGCGATCAGCGCAAAGCGATGGAAGAGGCCATGAAGGCGCTGCGGGAAGTCGAGCGCGTCCAGACGCCACGCACCATCCAGC
>DATLGQ010000179.1:0-8315 GCA_035540435.1 Fimbriimonadaceae bacterium | reverse complement strand
GCTCAGAACTGTCGCCTATGTCCTGAACTCATACACGGTCGCCCGCTCCAAGTGTTCAGGCATTTGCGCAGTCAGAGCGCCTAAATCGGTAAGGGCGACTGACGGTAGAATCTGCCAGTAGCCTTTAGAATCCGGCCTTTTGAGGAAGAAACGAGGAACAGATCGGCCGAAAAAGCACCTCCGTGCACGGGTGATGCTTCCCAGGACGATGGCCTCCAGCGCCTCCACCTCGACCGGAGTTTGGAACTGGCGCCTGGGAAACGGAGCTCTCGCCACGAGTGCTGCAGAAGATCTCGCGCTCGCCCCTTTCTTTACGCTTTCGAAGGCGAGATACTTGCTTTTGACGGTTCTCAGGAGAATTGCATGTCACCACTTGGCCGAATGTATTTGCCTCCCAGGCCGAAGTTCGTCGGCCGAACCGGTAGGAGGTACGCCTTCTTCCTGCTGGGATACTCAGCGGGAAGACGACTGGGCACTCGAAGGCGCTCAGCCTCGGCGAGACATCACGTTCCGCGCAAGCAGATCATTCACGAAAACTTATCGCTGGAGGAAGCTCAACGCCTCAAGGAAGAGTACCAGCGGCAGGGCTTCGCAGGCAGGATAGAGTCTGTGGAGTATCCTGCTTCGCATGCCGCGACTACGGAGGTCGATTCTGGCTTCCAGTTGAGCGTCATTTGGGGCATAGCGCTTACGATCGCTGCGGCTGTTGGCATCGCGGATGACGCAGTGGGCCTCACAGTCCTGGCATTCGCGTTCTGCGCCCTCACGTGCGCACGTTTTTGGCATCTTGCTGGAGGGGAGTCGGTCGCAGCGGGCGTCGTCGGCCTCGCCTTGGGCCCAATTGCCTACTGGGCGTGCCTGATCGCTTGGTCCCAGGATCTTTTGCGAAGGCGGTTTACGCATCGCCTGAGGCCAGACGTCGTCATGGGCCCCCCGGTTCCGACGGATCTACAAGAGCCGCCGCTGAGGAGCGCCATGAAATCGGATCACGGGGTCGATGTCGGGCGACCGAATGGGGGCAAATAGCCAACGCGCAATTCCGGGACCTCCGACTCCTGACTCCGCCATACCTGCGTACAGTTGTGAAGCACGACGGCCACCTCTTTCCGAACCGCGAGACCGACGGACTGCAGGCCGCAAAATCACCTGCGGAACTTGTGTGGAGAAGTCCGAGGACATCACCACATCTCTTCTGACTACGGAAACGTCCGGCGGAGCGGTCCGAATCGACCGGCGGAGGGACGGCTGGATCGACGAGGCGCCTGGCACAGGCCCCGGCTAGTCTTGAGTTGATTCTGAATCGAGGAATGGGAGGCTCGGGCCGGAAAGAATCGGGTGATGACCAGACTGCCCGACGTTCCAGCCCACCAGCAAGCCAGGAGCGGCCCCACTTTCCCCGACAAGCAGCTGGACGTCCTCGCCGTACAGGACGCCGGGAACGTGATGCCCACTCGGCTCGGAGAAGCAATGGCTGCATCGGCCTACACGGTCGCCGTCCTCGGCTGCAGGAAGATCCTCGCCCACGTGGCGGTCGATCAGGGCGCGCAAGAGAACCGGAGCTTCATCGAATACGTCGACTACCGGCCACCGAGGGCTACGTTCCGCCGAAGGGCCGCGGGTGGGTCGACCACATCAGGAAGAAGGGTAACGCCGCCACCCGCGAAATCACGATGACGTCAAAGCGCGACGCCGAGGAGGTCGTGACGTTGACTAGCATGCTGCTGAAGTTCATCTACGAGTTGCCCGGGATGCTCCCGTCGGGAGATACCGCGACGCCGCCGTAGGCGAGCGCGGGGAGGGGCCGGGCGGACGAAGCGTTCCGGGCGCTGGAGGACTGGCTAAAGGCGCATGAGCTAACAGTCAGCGTCGGGCTGACGGCGGTCCTCGTGATCGTCACCGGCATCTACGCCGCGCTGACGCCGTCGATCGCGAAGGCGAACCGCGACCTTGTGGCCGCCACCCGTGACATGTCGGTTGCCACCGAAAGGATGGCAAACCTGACGGCCGACACGCTGCTCGCGCAAGTGTCGCCGTTGCTCACGGCTTCGCCAGGAGGCGCAAGCATGTCCGCCGGGGTGGGAGGCGAACGCCGGATGGTGCTGAGGAACTCCGGCAACGGAACGGCCCTCGACGTAGAGATCAACTGCGACCTCTTGTTTCCTGACGGGTACCGGGCGCAGCTCGGGACGCAGAAGGAGCCTTATGTCGAGGCGGCACAGGCGGTGACGGTCAAGCATCGGCTCGACGCCGAGGCTGCTACGAGGATGGCGGCGCGCAAAGAGCGACCGACCACCATCGTGCGGCTGAGGTACCGCGACACGTTCAATAACCGCTACGAGTCGGTGCAGGAGGGAGATCGAGTCCCGGACGTACGAAAGGTCTCCTAGGCCCGTCTCGGCAACCACGTTGACGACTGGACGTCCTGTCCCGCACGCTGGAGGAGGTGGACGAGACGAGACGGGTGCCGCGGACAGTGCAATGCCCTACGTGCCGCCGGAGCGAGTACTCGGAGGATCCCCCGACGCGATCCGGTGCAGGGCCGGGAGATCCCTCGATCACAGGGCGGGTACCTGCAGGAGCGAGCTGTGGTGGTGCCAGGGCTGTCGCGCGTACTTCTGCAACTGGTGCGAGGTGGTCATCGACCCCGACGAGATCGCCAGCATGAAGGCCGCGGCGGCTTCGGCGGGCGAGTGGGCAACGCTGTTCAAGGTCGTCGCATACGTGGTCCTCGCCATCGGAGTGTGCTCCTGTTGTCGGACCTCGTGAACGGTTCAGCGGCGAGCGATTGCATCCCAAGTTACGTCTACGACTCCTGCTGAGACCTCGTCCTTCAGTCCGATTCCTTCGGAGTCGGGTCGACGCCCACCACGCGCTTGAACCCTTCCGCTGTCGACAGTTCCTCGACAAGCCGGTTCACCCACGCCTCGTTATAGAGGTGCCTCTTCACGGCACCGACGTACTCGCAGTAGCGGAGGTCGGTTGCTTCCTGATCCCCGTCTTTGGGTGGACGAACCTTTAGCGCCCTCGCTGCGACTGCATGCTGATTTGCATTGAAACGGAACGAGATTCGCTCCTCTACCTGGACGCACACCTGCATGGCCGCGAGGTTCGGCCGCTTCACCCGGCCGACCTTCGGCAAGACCTGATACTTCTGCAACGCCTCCTCTACCTCCTCCGGTACCTCCCCCGGGCGCAGGAAGTACGCGACGGCGTCCGGATTCCTGCCCGAGCTAGGCACTGCAGGGATGAACGACACTCGCAGCATGTAGGTGTCGTCCCCGAGCAGCTCCGGCGATGCCTCGGCGACGCGCGACAGCACCGCTTGGACGTCGAGCGGAAGCGACGCCTGCAGCCTCTTGAGCGAGGTCAGCACACCGGAGTCCCGGAAACCCGACAGCTGGAGGGGCACAGAAAGTTGGTTCGCCAGCGTGTACTCCTCCGGGAAGTTCTCAGCGACGGCGGTCTCGAAGTTCAGCAGCCCAGCCTGAGCGAGCGGGATCACCGCCGCGTCCAGTGCGGGGAGGTGACGGTGGGCGACGGAGTTCCGAAGCTCGATCCAGTCTTGGACGTTCTCGCGTAACCCCCGGAAGCCGCCTCCGGGAAATGCATCGCCGATGAGCTCAGGCGTGCTAAGCGCCTGCTCCACCCCCTCGAACAACGTCGCGTTCCCTTTGTCGCCCACCTTGCGCCACTCGGCGTTGCGCTGTTGGAGCATCGCGATACAGAGGCTGTTCCACGCGGTGACGAACAGGAGCGCGAAGGTGCCAGTCCTAAAGGTGGCGGTCGGGTCGTTCCACACCCTCAACGCGGCGAGCGCGGCGCTCCTCGCGTGCTGCAGCTGCGGTTCCCAATCCGCGGCCTCGGTGCCTGCGGGAGCGTGGCCGAGCTGACGAAGCTGCTTCTCCAGGTCCCCTATGCGGTCCGTCTGTCGGGAGGGCCGAGTCGTGGGGAAGCCCAGCGTCCTGCGAATAAAGCGATCAAAGCGACGTCCGTGCGCGGATGCGTCGCCCCACTCGCGCTGCTCTATTCGGCTCTTCGAGGTGCCGCGGCCCTGATCCCACTCCGCGTAAAGGCGCTCAGCAAGCTCGATCTCCTCCGGAGTCGGATCGTCCGCCATATGTGTGAACGCGCCTTTCCTAACGCGCAGCTATTCGGACACTTTACCGGTGACAACCTCAGGTTCACCTGCACCAATCAGCCGATCCCTCCGGTTGAGCTAGCCGCCACGAGCGGCGCGGACGTGGCCTCTAGTAGTTCGCAAACAGCGCGGCGCTGGTAGACCGGCTCACTATGCCTGCTCCGAAGCGTCGGCAACTCTTTGTTGGATTGGGCTCGGAGGAGATGGGGACTGTCCAAGCCAGTGGGAAGAAGAGTCCAGCTCCTGAAGGAATATGGTGCTGCGGGCACCTGAGGCCCCGAGCAGTTCATGAGGTTTCTTCTTCGGCTTAGAAGGACGCGAAGCCCGGGCGGGTCGGGGCTTCATCCGTTCGCCCGATCGCACCCCCCGCCCCACTCAGAGAAAGATTCCGGAAGAGTGAAACGATTCGGTTCGCTCCAAGCGTCTCCTAGTAGTGATGTAGTTCAGGGAGACGAATGGAAGAGCTGGCTGCTATGTGTCAACGGGAGCACCCCCGCCTCGTCGGGATGCTGGGTCTCTACTGCGGTGATCGCGATGTGGCTGAGGATCTGGCCCAAGAGGCGTTGATTCGGTTGTGCCGTGACTGGAGCCGGGTGCGCAAGCTCCAGGCGCCAGAACGGTGGCTTCATAGGGTGGCAATCAACCTCGCTCATTCCCACTATCGCCGCAAGACGATCGAGCGAAAGGCCCTGTCGATCCTCGGTGCACGACCACGAAGAGAGTCAGACCCACATAGCGAGGTCGAAAGCTTGGATCTTCTTAAGAGTCTCCCGCATCGCCAGAAGGCAGCGCTGCTGCTGCACTACTACCTGGACATGACGGTGCCGGAAGTGGCGCAAGTCATGGAGGTCCCCGACGGCACCGCAAAGACGCTCATTCATCGAGGCACGCGCTCACTCAGCATCGACCCAGGCGTTGTAGAGGCCCGTAATGAACTCTGACCTCCGTCGGAAGTTTCAACGTCTTGCTCCCTCGCCCACGCGACACCTCGACCTTGCTTCCCTCGTGCAAGAGGGACGGCGCCGGCGGCGGAGTCGCTTCGTGGTCTACACCACCACGACTGTTGTCATCACCATTGGCGCTGCTACTGCTCTTCCCGTCGTCTTTCGCGATCGGGCACCTGACCGCAATGTTGGCCCTGTGCAGACGCCCACCGACAACGCGGCGCCTTCACCCGACTCGGCGGTGCCTACACCCGTGTTCGAAAATCTCGAGGCAGGTTGGACGGAACTCGCGCCTCCGCCCGAGCCTCGAACCGACGCGGTAACCGTGTGGAGTGGACGACAGCCCTCTGGACGGGACCTCATCCTTTGGGGTGGATATTCCGGGTTCGGAGGCACGTTGCACAACGAGGGGTTCTCCTGGAATCCGGCCACAAATTCATGGACCGTCATCGCCGAATCTCCTCTCAGTCCCCGCGCCGGAGCGGGGGCCGTGTTCACTGGACGCGAGATCGTCATCTGGGGCGGCTACGGCCAGGGCGAACGTGCCTTCGGGGACGGTGCTGTATACGCTCCAGAAAGCGATACCTGGGAGTTGCTCCCGGATGCTCCTATCGGGCCCGCGGTTCCCGTCGCCGCAGTGTGGACGGGTGAAGAGGTACTCATCTGGGGATCCACCGATCGTTCGGCTGCATCAAGAGAAGGGGCCTCCTACAACCCCAGCACGAACGAGTGGCGCCGGTTACCCGATGCGCCGGCAGCGATCAACCGCGGCACTGCCGTCTGGTCCGGCGGTGATCCGGAACAGCGACAGGAGATGATCATCTTCGGAGCCGAGCTCGACAACAACAACAAATCGGAACTTGATCACGCGGTAGGGATCGCGTACGACCCGCAGGTGGACACGTGGCGAAAGCTTCCGGATGTGGCTCTCTCCCCCCAGGCTTCCGCGATCGCGTGGACCGGTGAAACGGTCATCGCGTGGGACTACGGTCTATCGGCCGCGGAATATGACCGGGTCACCGATCGGTGGCGGGAGGTTCCACGCGTTCCACTGCAGGATTCGGAGTGCTACCCGGTTACAGAAACCATCGGTTCCTACGTCTTTGCCTGGTTTTGTGGCCAAGCCGCCACATGGGATTTTCTAGACGGGGGATGGCAGCGGGTGGAGACGCCCAAACAGCCGGTTCCGGGAGAACCGGTCGCGGCTGGCCACGTTCTCATTTTTGCTGGCGCCACACATGAGTCCGATCACAACTCGCTCTGGCTATGGGCGCCTCCGAGCACCGGCCCTTAGCAACTAGTACTCAACTTGGGGGTTACCCGGCGGCTGGCGCAGGGGCCACGCTTGGCTTCTCTGACATCTCGCTAGCCATCGTCTCCAGAAGCACGTCGCCCGTTCTTGAGGTGAGCCCGGAGGGCGTCAACGGCTTTCCTGGTCTTGAACTCGGCGGCCACATCTGGGTCGAATACCACAACGTTCGCGCCTTCGGCGAAGCGGTCGGCGTACTTGCCCCTCACGCCATCGCTGAAGTCATACTCACCGCGGATATCGGGGTCTGGACCGTCAGTCTTCATAGGATCGCCTCTCATTCCTAGTAGCAGTTCTAGCGGGGATGATTCGGATTCTCTCGCCTCGGTAGGTGTGGACCACGACCACGAGTCGGCCCGCAAACGGCTGCCCAGACAGGACGAAACGATCCTCGCCATCAGAGTGGTCGGCATCGGCGATGGTCACTGAATGTGGATCTCGGAATGCTGTGGCCGTTTTACGAACGGAGCCCCATGCTTCTCGAGATTCGAGTCAGCTTTGGTGGGTCCCACTCGATGTCCATGGGTTGGAGCGTAGTGGCGGGCATCTGAGGTGACCAGCTTTTCCGCTCCTGTTCCGCTCCTGTAAAGGAGACAAAGCTTGACCACGATTGCCCAAGGTTGAGGGTTGACGATTGGGCATCTGACCAGCGAGAACGTTCTCGCGAGGGGATTGCCCCCACTTCGGTTGACTCGCAGGGTTGACTCAACTCAGGCAGCATAGGCAACCTCATTGACCGCTTCGAACTCGACCGGGGTGAGCTTTCCAAGAGCCCTCTGACGACGCCGGCGGTGGTAGGTGCCCTCGATCCAGAGCACGACCGCGAGCCGCAGCTCCTCGCGCGTACGCCAACGCTGGCGGTCGAAGACATTGCGCTGGACCAACGCGAAGAAGGACTCCATCGCGGCGTTGTCAGCGCAGGCGCCGGTGCGACCCATCGAGCCGACCAGGTTGGCAGAACGAAGCGCCCGCACGAACTTCCCAGAGCGGAATTGACTGCCGCGATCCGAATGAACGATCGTGGCGATCGGGTCCCGTAACGCGATCGCGTTGTTGAGCGCTGCGACCGCGAGCGAGGCCTTCATGCGCGAATCGATCGAGTAGCCGACGATGCGGCCCGAGAACGCATCCTTGATGGCGCAGAGGTAGAGCTTGCCCTCGCCGGTGGGGTGCTCGGTTATGTCGGCGAACCACAGCTGGTTGGCTGCGGTCGCTCCGAACTCCCGTCGTACGAGGTCGTCGTGGACCGGCTCTTTCGGTCTCGCCCAACGGCCCCTCTTCTTGGCCAGCACCGAATAGATGCCGTGGGCCCTGCAGAGGCGATGGACCCGGTTCTCTGACGTCTCGATGCCGTGCTCGGCTGCGAGCTCGTCGCAGATGAAGCGGTAGCCGAAGACGGGGTCGTCGTGGTGGATGTCTCTCGCCGCGTCGACGAGGTGGGCGTCGTCCCAGTCCCGTTGGGTCACGGGATCGGCGCGCCACTTATAGAAGGCTTGTTTGGAGAAGCCCAGCACCCGGCAGGTCACCACCACGGGGATCCCCTCGGCGGCAAGGTCACGGACCAGCGGGAACATCATTTTGGGAGGACGCCCTTGCCGAGGTAGATGGCGGCGCGGCGCAGAACCTCGTTCTCCTGCTCGAGAAGACGGTTTCTCTTCTTGAGCTCTCGGATCTCGGCTTCCTCGGCGAGGGTGAGGCCGTCACGCACCCCCTCTTCGATCTCAGCTCGCTTCAGCCACCTCTGGATGCACGACGGCGAGATGCCGAAGTCCCTGGCGATCTGGCTGATGGGTGCTTCCCGTTTCCTCGCCACCGCGACGACGTCGCGGCGGAACTCCTCGGGGAACGCTTTGGGCATCGATCTCCTCCTTCCTGTGATGGTGACCATCACAGCTCAGGAGTCAACCGAATCTGGGGCAATCCC
>DATLGQ010000178.1:0-6089 GCA_035540435.1 Fimbriimonadaceae bacterium | reverse complement strand
GGAGATTGCCGCTCCTCCACCACGTCGCCAACCTGAGCCGGCAGCGGCCGCACCTCAGCCGGCAGCACCCCAGTCGACCGCGCCCGAACAGGCCCCGGAAACCCCACAGGAGGAAGCTTCCAATGTTAATGCCTAAGAGGGTCAAGTTCCGTAAGCAGCATCGAGGCCGACGAGCCGGCAATGCGACCCGCGGCAACACTATCAGCTTCGGCGATTACGGGCTCATGGCCTTGGAGGCGAACTGGGTCACCAGCCGCCAGATCGAGGCCGCCCGAATTGCCATGACCCGCCACATCAAGCGTGGCGGAAAGGTGTGGATCCGGCTCTTTCCCGACAAACCGATTACCAAGAAGCCGCTCGAAACCCGTATGGGCAAAGGGAAGGGCCCGGTAGAGGCTTGGGTGGCCGTCGTGAAGCCCGGCCGCGTCATGTTTGAAATGAACGGAGTCGCTGAGGACGTGGCCAAGGAGGCCATGCGACTGGCGATGCACAAGCTGCCGATCAAGTGCAAGTTCGTGACCAAGCGGGACTTCGAAATCAGCTCGGTCCAGACCGTCGCAGAGGGGGCCGGCGCTGCTTAGAAACGAAATGAAAGACCTGAAGTACGCAGAGTTGAATGACAAATCGGTGCCCGAGCTCGAGGAGATGGTGCGCCAAGAGCGAGCGGCCCTCTACAAGGCGCGACGCGACCTGGTGTTCCGACAGATCCAGGACACCACCAGTCTCAAGGTGCGGCGGCACAACATCGCCAGGATGCTCACCGCCATCAATGAGAAGAAGCGAGGAGGGGCTCAGTGAGCGAGCAGGCTACCGAAACCAGGGGGCGACGCAAGAGTCGTACCGGCCTAGTGGTGTCCAACAAGATGCAAAAGACGGTGGTCGTGCAGGTGGAGCGGCGAACCCAACACCCGCTCTACGGCAAAACCGTCATCCGCTCCGCAAGATTCAAGGCGCACGACGAGCTGTCGTGCGACGTGGGCGACCGGGTGGAAATCATGGAAACGCGTCCGCTCAGCAAAGAGAAGCGCTGGCGGGTGACGCGGATCCTCGAGAAGGTGAAGTAGTTTCCAGAAGGTAAGGAGGTAAGGCGGTAAGAAGGCAACAACGGTGTAAAGGAGGAAGCAAGCGCTCAGTCGCCCCATAACCCTTCCTTACCCCTCACCCCTCACGCTTTACGAAAGAAGAACAATGATTCAGCAGTTTTCGAGATTGAAAGTGGCCGACAATTCCGGGGCACGCGAGGTGATGTGCATCCGGGTGCTCAAGGGCTCTCAACCGCGATATGGGGGCGTCGGCGACGTGTTCGTCGGCAGCGTCAAGGTCGCGACTCCCAACATGCCGGTCAAGAAGGGCGACGTCATCAAGGCGGTCATCGTGCGCACCAAGAAGGCGGTCCGCCGAGCGGACGGCTCGACCCTGCGCTTCGATGAGAACGCCTGCGTCGTGATCAACCCGCAGAACATGGAACCGAGGGGCACCCGAATCTTTGGCCCGGTCGCTCGCGAGCTCCGCGACAAGAACTTCATGAAGATCGTATCGCTCGCGCCGGAGGTGCTTTAAATGACGAAGGCGGAAATCAAAGCAAGGGCCAAAGCCCCCAAGCTCAAGATTCGCTCGGGCGACCGAGTGATGATCATCTCCGGCAAGGACAAGGGCCAGGTCGGATTCGTGGCAGGCGTGCTGACCAGCAAGCAGCGCGTGCTGGTGCTCCAGGAGAACCCTGAGAACGAGGACCAGCCGCTGCCTTTGAACGCTGCGGTCAAGCACTACAAGGCCCGCACGCAGCAGGAGAGGTCAGCCCGGCGGCGCATCCCGGTTCCGATCCACATCAGCAACCTCATGCTCCTCGACCCGAAGACAGGCGATCCCACCCGGGTCGGTCGCAAGAAGGAGGACGGAAAACTCGTTCGCTACGCCAAGAAGAGTGGCGCGATCGTGCAGGAGCAGAAGGTCCCGCTCGGGGAGTGAAGCCCTCAAGAGTCGAGCAGTGAAGAGTAAAGAGTGAGGGGTGAGGAGGCGGATTCTCCTCTTCAACTTCATCCTTTCAGGAATCGCCTGGTCGGAAATCAGGCACCAAAGAACAATGGCACGCAAAGACAAAGAGAAAACAGACGATATTCAGCGAGGCGCGAGCGGAAAGCTCCCGGCGCCGCGCCTCAAGAAGAAGTACCAGGAAGAGGTGCTGCCCAAGCTGCGCGAGCAGTTCGGCTACTCGTCGGTGATGCAGGCGCCCAAGCTCACGAAGATCGTGATCAACATGGGCACCGGCAACGGCGAAAAGGATCCCAAGCACCTCGAGAACAGCATCCGCGACATGACCCTCATCTCCGGCCAGAAGCCGGTGGTCACCACCGCGCGGAAGGCGATCTCCAACTTCAAGCTGCGCGAGGGCATGAAGATCGGCTGCAAGGTGACTCTGCGGGGCGACCGGATGTACCACTTCTTCGACAAGCTGGCGACCGTCGTCCTGCCCCGCATCCGCGACTTCCAGGGCCTCTCGCCACGGTCCTTCGACGGCCGCGGGAACTTCGCGCTTGGCCTGAAGGAGCAGCTCGTGTTTCCGGAAATCTCCTACGACACCTTCGACCGGATTCGCGGCATGGACATCATCATCGGCACCAGCGCAAAGACCGACGAAGAGGCGCGGGTCTTCCTGAAGGCCATGGGCCTGCCGATCCGGGATAAGTAAAGCGGATTTCACGCTCGGTTCTCCCGTTGGATGGCGACTCCTGATATCATGGCGTTCTATTATGGAGACCATCCTCGTAATCCTTGGTGTTGCGGCAGTGATCATGGTTGTTGTGATGATCGCCCAGTCGCAGGCAAAGGAACAGGCGAAGCAGGCCTATCGCGCCGCACTAGAGCATTTGAAGATGCACCCCGCAGATCCTCGTGCTAGAGAGGATGCTCTCGCAAAAGGAAGGATTTACTCGAACATGACCAGGAATGGCCCAGGCGTCGCCATTTACGACGAGATGGCCATCAAGAACGATTTGGATGCAGCATGTGCTGCACACGCCGCTGGTCCACCGGTAAGAGGGCACTTTGATGTCCCGCGTGTTAATGGATCGCTTAACTTTGGTGTCGATGAGCCAGCGGCAAAGCTGCAGCGAATAAAGGAGCTTCACCAAAGAGGACTAATTTCCGACGAGGAGTTCAGTCAGAAAAAGGCCGAGGTTCTCGCGAGTCTCTAACGCGCCCTTCAGGCCGCCTGCGTGACTCGGGGCATCTCGACCGGAGGCGGCAGGTTCACGTTCAACCAAAAGTCGAACGTCGTCTTAAGTTGCTCGACACAGGTGTCGAAGTCGATCTCCTTCTTCACGAACGCATTGCAGCCCAGTGCGTAGCACGCTGCGAGGTCGGTTCGCTCGCTCGAGGAAGTCAGGATCACCACCGGTATGGCCCCTAGCCGCTCGCTGTCGCGAATCGAGGTGAGCACCTCCACACCCGAAAGACGCGGCAGCTTCAGGTCGAGCAGGACCAGAGTGGGCGCCTCCCGCTCTTGGAGAATACGCACCGCCTCCTCTCCATCTCGAGCGACGACAAACTCCTCGATCCGCCCAAGCTTCTTGAAGACTCGCGTAGCCAGCATCTCGTCGTCGGGATTGTCCTCGACGACCAGAATCCACCGCTTGCTCTCCGATTCCTGTTCCACCTATCCTTCAGGCTATGCGAGCGGGCGGCATTGTTCCGAAGAATGGAGGCTATTTGTACCGGGCGATCACTCGCTCCGCTACAAACGGGATGATCCCCGGCTGGTTGCTGTTATTCTTGGTGAACACGCAGAGCACCAGCTCGCGCCCGTTGGGCAGCTTGAAGTAGGCGACATCATGGCGCGAGGTGCTCGTGTAGCCCGCCTTCGAATAATGGAGGGAGTCGGCCGGCAGCGCCTTGCCGATGAACTCTCGGGACTGGTAGTCCGCCTCTTTGGAGTCTGCGGGAACCTTGCGGCTCAGAGTCCCAAGCATCTCCTGGCAACGGTTCGGCGTCACGATACGCCCCAGGGCGATCTCGGCCATCAGCCGGGCCGTCGCGTTCGTGTTCAGGCTGTTGCGGTTCTCGAACTTAGGACCCAGGAACTGCCGCTCCCTTCCGTAGGGGCCTTCGCACCAGGTCTTCTGGTTGGCGTTCGTCCCCTTGTAGCCCTTCGACGCGTACCAGCGGTTGACCGCATTGCGCCTCTCGGCCCACTTTTGAAGTTCGCTCTCTCCCAGTTCCGGCCCGGCGGTCGTGCCGGTGACGTAGTCCATCACCGTGTGGGTGGCGTCGTTGCTGGACTCGACGATCATGTCGGTCAGGGCACGGTCGAGTTCGTTGCTTCGCCTGAGCTTCCGATCCTCCATAAGCTGGTGGGCATAAACCAGGTAGTAGAGCTTGACCACGCTTGCGGGGTAGAAGGGCGAGTCGCCAAGATAGCTGCCCGTACGCTGCGACTGGGCAGTCCGGTCGAGTTCTATGAGCGTCACGGCGATCTGATCGGGCTTGAGCCCGTCCTTGCCGAACCGAACCAAGGTTTCTTTGACGGCTTCCTCGACGAATGCATCGAGCGTGGGCTCGGGTGCGAGCGTGGCTTCGGAGAAGGGGACAGTGGTCATGAGCACACCGGCGATCATCGCGGCCAACATGCCGCGGTTTTACCATCCGCGCCGTGAGCAGTGAACCGGTCAGCAGCCGTTCAGCAGCGGGCGGGGCACGGGTACGCTCGAATGACCCATGATCGAGCGCTACTGCACGCCTGCCATGTCCGCCATCTGGAGCCGGGAGGCCAAGGCGCAACGCTGGCTGGACGTGGAAATCGCCATCTGCGAAGCGCATGCGGATCTGGGGACGGTCCCTCCAGAAGCCGTCGCGGTGATCAGGCAGAAGGCCGCCTTCGACATTGCCCGGATGGACGAGATCGAGAAGGAGACTCGCCACGATCTCATGGCCTTCGTGCGCAACGTCAGCGAGAACGTGGGGCCCGAAGGACGATATGTCCACCTGGGCGTCACCAGCTACGACGTGATCGACACCGCCCTCGGGATGATGCTCCGGGACTCGTGCGACGTCCTCCTGCAGTCGGGCGAGCGCCTGCGGGAGCAGATCGTGCGGCTTGCAAGGGAGCATGCCGACACCCCCTGTATCGGCCGGACACATGGCATCCACGCCGAGCCGATCACTTTCGGATTCAAGTGCGCAAACTGGCTGGCCGAACTCGACCGGAACCTGGAGCGCCTTCAGCAAGCCCAGGACGGCGTCGCGGTGGGGAAGGTGAGCGGCGCCGTGGGCGTCCACGCCATTACCTCGCCAGAAGTGGAGCGCATCGTTTGCGAGAAGCTAGGCCTGGACCCCGATCCGGCAAGCACCCAGATCATCAACCGCGACCGTCACGCCCACCTGCTGAACGTCCTGGCACTGCTGGGGGCGGGGCTCGAACGGATCGCGACCGAGCTGCGTAACCTCCAGCGCACCGAGATCCTGGAGGTGCAGGAGGCGTTTGCGGCGGGGCAGACCGGCTCCAGCGCGATGCCCCACAAGCGCAACCCCTGGAACTCGGAAACGGTTTGCGGGCTCGCCCGCCTCCTCCGGGCAAACGCGCACGCGATGCTGGAGAGCGTCTCCACCTGGCACGAGCGCGACCTCACCAACTCCTCTTTGGAGCGGGTGGTCTTCCCGGACAGCTTCCAACTTGCGGACTTCATGCTGAACCGTCTGGCCACGATCCTTTCGGGCCTGCAGGTCTTCCCGGAGAACATGATGGCGAACTTGCGGAAGATGGGCGACCTCGTGTTCAGCGAGCACGTGATGATCGCGCTGATCGGAAAGGGCATGTCGCGGGAGGAGGCGTACAAAGTGGCCCAGCGGAACGCCGCCAGGGCGTGGGAGGGCGCAGACTTTAAGTTGTCGGTGGCGTCCGACCCCGACGTTGCCGCTCGCCTGAACCCGCAGGAGGTCGAGGAGCTGTTCTCGTTGGAGCACCACCTCCGGCACGCGGGGCACACGCTGGCAGCGGTTGGAGTGCTTTAGCCACGCAAGCCAGGCGTGTAAACTGGCCCCATCTGATGCGCCACCAGACCGTCCTCGTCGTCGACTTCGGAGGGCAATACACC
>DATLGQ010000177.1:0-4475 GCA_035540435.1 Fimbriimonadaceae bacterium | reverse complement strand
GACGCTGTTGCGTTGTTCTGCTGGATGCTGGTCGTCTCCGCACCACCCCCAGCAGCCGGGGCGGCAATCTTGCCCTGCATCAGGAAGCCCAAGACGAAGGTGAGCAGGAACACCAGCTCGAGGAAGACGAGCGAGAGCAGCATCGAGTTGTTGATCTGCTTAGCCGCCTCGGGCTGTCGGGACATGCCGTTCAACCCGCCGTTAGCTGCGAGTCCTTGCCCGATGCCGACCCCAAGGCCGGCGATGCCGACAGCCAATCCAATACCAATAGCGACGTCCATATTTCTTTCTTATCCTCCAGTTAGTGAAGCCAAGGCTATGTCTGCGTAGTGGCGGCCACGTTATCGTGAGGCGCCTTCAGTCTGCCATCTGCAGCGGGGTGCAGCGAATCGACATCGTAGTGCTCTTCATCATGCTCGTGCGCCGTCACGATGGATAGGTAGGTGCACGTCAAGATCGTCCACACGAATGCTTGGATCAGTGCGGTGAAGATCTTAATGGGCAAGAGCAGGCCGCCGAAGGGGAAGTGGGCAACGATCCCGCCTAGCGCCTCCTTCACGATGTGCCCGCCTTCGATATTGCCGTAGAGCCGAATGGACAGGGATACGAGCTTCATCAGCTCCGACACTATCTCCACCATAAAAATGAGGCCACTCACCACAACCAGCATTCCGGGCAGTTTTGGACCAGCAAAGTGCTTGATGTGGCCAAAGAGACCGTTAGCCTTGATGCCTTCCCACTGAACGTAGGCGACCGTAATGATTGCCATGCCAATGTTTAGGCTCCAGTCCGCACTCGGCGTGTACGGGAAGACGAGGCCGAAAACGTTCGCCGTGAATATGAACAGCCACAGCGCCAGCAAGAGTGGCACGTACTTGCGGCCATGCGGCCCGATGACATTGGTGGCCATCCCGTCGAGGAAGAGGTAGAGATGCTCCCCGAGCCGAGCCGGCGCCCCGATGAAAACCCGCGGAGTGATGCCCTTGCGAACAAGCGCCGCGAAGCCGAGCACAATGGCCAGGACCAGCAAGCTATACCAAAAGATGTTCCAGCCGATGCCCGACTCCTCCCCGCCAACAGCGGCGAGGCCTGACAGCATCAATTGCGGCAGCAGATCCATTGAGTTCCCGTTGGTTCAAAGATCCGGCCGGGAGGCCAGGAACCACACGAAGGAGGAGTATACCAGCCCCACCGCCAGCAGAAAGCAATACAGCGGGCGTCCCTCATAGCGCGTCGCGATGTAGATACCGGCGGTCAGGATGGGCAGCTTGAGCAGGGCAGCCGTCACGATGACCGCTGAACCTTTTCTAGCGTCTGCTGGTCGGCGTGTCAGGGACCTTGTGGTTGCAGACAGAGTAGCTAGGCTGAAAACAGAGAGTGCAAAGCCGAGGCCAGCCGTACCAAGCGCATTTAGACCGCTGGACCATGCCCATGCGATCAAGCTGCCGAGCCCCGCGATCACGTAAGCAAGGAGTCCCGTTCGCGCAGGCGTCAATCACTTGTCCTTGCTAATGAGCCACATCACAGAGAGAATGCCGAGCACGCAGCCACCAAGCGCCCCGAAGAGTTGGCCGATGTTGCCCGCCCCAAGGATGAAGGTATCAACGAGCCAACCCAGTCCAAACCCCACCATCATCGCGCCGACCAGGGCATAAGCTGCCGAGAGCCCGATCCCGATGCCCTTGTAGTCCTGGGGCGCTGAGTTAGGCTTCTTCGCTGGCCGTTCAAACTCAAAGGCTGGAGGTTCCGGCATCCTCGATTGTGCTTTGAGCCTGTCAGCTTTCTCCTCCATTTCTCGTAGCAACTCATCGGACGGATCCTCAGAATGCTGAGCGACCTCCGGGTCCTCCACCTCTGACCCTTCGCCCAACAACCGACGCAGGCGGGCCTCCTGCTCCTCTTCGGACTCCTTCCTTTCCGGGCCCTCGTCCGTCATAGTCTTAGGACGTTACCCGCACCACCGATGAGCGCTCCTACCTCCTTTCGCCGCGGCCTCGATACCGAAATCCAGTTCGTCAAAGGCGTCGGCCCGCGCCTGGCCGCGCTCTTCCAAAAGGCGGGCGTTCACAACGTCGGCGACCTCCTCCTCCATATCCCACGCAGATATGAAGATCGGACGAACATCCCGCCCATCGCCAAGCTGAGGCCGGGGACCTGGGCAACGATCCGCGGAAGGCTGGTGGGCGCCCATGGGCAGCCGACGCGCAGGGGGATGGTGATCCTCAAGGCCTCCGTCACCGATGGGACGGGCACGGTGAACCTCGTGTGGTTCAACCAGCCGTGGATCAAGCGCAAGCTGGAGGGCTACAAGGGAGAAATCATCGCCTACGGCGTAGTCAAGGAGTCCGGATTCGAATATGAGATCCACTCGCCCGAGTTCGAACTGCTCGACGAGGACGATGAGAGCGCGGAGGAGGCGTTCGCCCGCATCACCCCGGTCTATCCCCTCACGGAGGGTCTACCCCAAAAGGCGGTCAGGCGGGCCGTTGCGGATGTGCTCGAGCGGGACCTTCCCTACCTGGAGGACCCAGCGCCGCAGTGGCTGCTTAAGGAGTTCAAGCTAGCGCCTTTGCGCTGGGCCCTCAAGCAAATCCACCAGCCCGAGACCGATACCCACCGGACCAAGGCCCGGGAACGATTGGTGTTCGACGAGTTCTTCTCGCTCCAGCTTGCCCTGGCCATGAATCGGGCGGATGCAGGAGCGGAGTTAGGCATCGCCTTCACCACCGACGAGAACGCTCTGGAGACCGAGCTTCGCCAGATGTTCCCGTTCGAGCTCACCCGTGCTCAACGGAAGGTCATCGGCGAAATCTGGAGCGACATGAGGCGTCCCCACCCGATGAACCGCCTCGTGCAGGGCGATGTCGGCTCGGGCAAAACGGCGGTGGCGGCAGCTGCCATGCTCGCGGCGATGCGCAACGGGCACCAAGCGGCGTTGATGGCGCCAACCGAGATCCTCGCTGAGCAACACCACGCGAATCTCCAGCGGATATTCGAACCGATGGGGATCGAGATCGCTCTGCTGGTGGGCAAACAGAACAGCACCGACCGAAAGCGGGCTCTCAAACAGGTGGCCTCCGGCCAGGCCGGGATCGCAGTCGGCACCCACGCGCTGATCCAGGAGGGCGTCGAGTTCAAGAAGCTTGGGCTGGTGGTGATCGACGAGCAGCATCGGTTCGGAGTGCTTCAGCGCGCGGCCCTTCGGGAAAAGGGCTTCGGCAACCCGGACGTTCTGGTCATGACCGCCACGCCCATCCCCCGCACCCTGACCATGACGATCTACGGGGACCTCGATCTGAGCATCATCGACGAGCTTCCGCCCGGCCGCCGGGCCATCAAGACCCACTGGATGCGTCCCGACCATCGGCCCAAAGTGTACGAGGCGGTCCGCAAGCTCATCGACGAGGGCCAGCAGGCCTACATCGTATGCCCGATGGTGAGCGAGAGCGAGAAGATGATGGCGCAGGCGGCAGAAGAGCTGCATCAGCGCTTGAGCACGCAGGTCTACCAAGAGCTCAAGGTCGGCCTGCTGCACGGCCAGATGAAGCCGAAGGACAAGGAAGCGACCATGGAAGCGTTCCGTCGCGGTGAGTACCACGTGCTCGTGAGCACGACCGTGATCGAGGTCGGCGTCGACGTGCCCAATGCCACCGTCATGGTCGTCGAAGACGCGAACCGCTTCGGTCTGTCCCAGCTTCACCAGCTTCGCGGTCGGGTCGGTCGCGGCGGCCAGCAAAGCTTCTGCATCCTGGTCGCGGCCGACGGCTCCACCGATGCGGCCGAAAGGATGCAGATCATGACCGAAACCACCGACGGCTTTCAGATCGCCGAGGCGGACCTGCGCCTGAGGGGGCCCGGCGAACTGGCAGGAACCAAGCAGAGCGGCAACCTCGACTTCAGGATCGCCGACCTCGTTCAGGACGGCAAGATGCTGGAGGTTGCGCGTCAGGCCGCGTTTCGAATCCTCGAAAGGGACCCAAAGCTCACCAACCAGGAGCACCAAGCGCTGGTCAAACGGGCCGAGGAGCGACGATCGAAGATGGCGGCGATCGCGGCAGCATGAGCTCTTGGCTTACAATGCGGCTATGAGGTCGATGGCTCTTCTCCTGGCTTTGACGCTGGCGGTGGGCTGCGCCTATGAGCGTGAGCCGTTACCGGTCAGCCAGGCGGTGCCTCCCGATACGCCGGCACCCGCGCAAGCGGCCACAGCTGACAAAGCCGTCTCAGATCAAGTGCTCGCCCTCACCGGGCCGGGCGGCATCGTCCGTCTGGGCGACCCCATGGAGCAGGCGAAGAAGGCCTTTCCCATTCCCAAGGGGGCCGAGCAGGACGATGGCCCGGCCGTCTTTGGGGACTCCTCCTATAGCTGGAGCCACCCTCAGACGTCCGAGAGCTTCGGCGCAAACGGCCGGAGCGGCAAGGTGGCCTTCCTGGCCTACAGCCTCGGCGCCAACGCCAAACCGGAGGCACTGGCT
>DATLGQ010000176.1:0-17953 GCA_035540435.1 Fimbriimonadaceae bacterium | reverse complement strand
TGGCATGGCTGGCCACTAGGCCGTGCCAACGGATGTCGTCGGCGGGCTGTTCATGCTCGCCGACGGCCCTTTCTTGGGCTTACCTCCGAATCTCCACGCTAAGGTAAGCTTTGGCTTCGTCCGACCTGAAGATTATTGGAGAAGCCTGTTTTGACCCCCGATTCCGGAACCGCCACCGTCGGCGATCAAAAGACCTCTGCCTCGGCCCCGCTCCTGAGCCGGAGCGAATCGCTCTCCGCCCACGACTTGCTGGAGATGCTTCGGCAGCTTTACCTGGCCCGCTATTTCGACGTGCGGCTGATCAAGGAGAAGAAGCGCGGCCGCCTTCGGGGGACGCTCTATTCCTCTCACAACCAAGAGGCGATCCTGGTGGGCTCACTCTTCGGGCTCAAGCCGACTGACTGGATCAGCCCCATTCACCGGGACATGCCGGCGTTCTTCCTCAAGGACCTGCGCGCGGGTTGGGACAATCCCGAGCGGATGGGCATGTCGATCGAGGAGGTTTGCGGCCAGATATGGGGCAAGGCATCCTCACCCGGTCGAGCAAGGGACAACTGGAGCCACATCGGCAGCCGCACCAAGCGGATCATCCACTCGACCTCCATGCTGGCGGGAACGATTCCGGCGGCTGCAGGGGTGGTTTACGCCGACCGGCTGGACGGCGGAGACGCGGTCGCGGTGACATTCAACGGGGAAGGATCCACTGCCCAAGGCATTTTTCACGAGGCTATCAATTTCGCCGCAGTCCACAAGCTGCCAGTGATCACGATCATCGAGAACAACGGCTGGGCCTACGGCACCCCAACCTACTTGGGACACGCGACGCCGGACTTCGCCGACCGCGCGAAGGGCTACGGCATCCCCGGCCTGATCGCAGACGGTCAAAACGTGTTCGACGTGTACGACAAGGTGATGTCCTGTGTGGACCACGCGCGCAATGGCGGTGGGCCGAGCATCATCGAGTGCAAGACGTTCCGCGCCTATGGGCACGGCGATCATGACGACGACCGCGCGGCGAAGTATCGCCCGCAGGAGGAGGTCGAGCGTGGCAGGTCGCGCGATCCTATCGCGGTAGCGAAGGACATTCTGGTCGACAAGGGCATTCTGGCTCGATCCGAGGCCGACCGGTACTCGCCGGAAGGCAAGACGGCCGGTGAGGTCACGGACGAAGACTTCCCGCCGGAGGTGGTGGAGTTCATGAAGCGCGGGATCGAGCACGCGTTGAAAGCGCCGATGCCGGAGGCCGAAGAAGCCGCCATGTGGGTCTACCGGGAGGGAAGCTGATGTCGAGCGTCGCAGCACCTCCAAGCACGAAGAAGAACTACCTGACGGCCATCAAGGAGGCTCTCGATGAGGAGATGTCTCTTAACCCCGACATGATCTGCCAGGGTGAAGACATCGGCCTGCTCGGCGGCGCGTTCGGCGTGACCGAGGGCCTGCTGGCGAAGTACGGCCGAGAGCGGGTGATCGACATGCCCATCAGCGAAGGGGCGATCGTCGGGACGGCCGTGGGGATGGCTTTGGCCGGCAAGACGGTCATGGCCGAGATGCAGTTCATCGACTTCATCTCGACCGGCTTCGACCAGATCGTCAACATGCTCGCAACCTATCACTACCGGACGGCCGGGGAAGTCAATATGCCGGTGGTGATCCGGGGCCCTGCCGGCGCCTACGGCGGCGGCGCCCTCTATCACAGCCAGATGAACGAAGCCTGGTTCGCCAACTCACCGGGACTCAAGATCATATGCCCTTCGACTCCCTATGACGCTAAGGGCATGACGAAGGCCGCCTTGCGCGACGGCAATCCGGTTCTCATCTACGAGATCAAGGAACTGTATCGAAAGCGCGAGATCGAAGAGGAGCTTCCAGAGGGCGATTACACGGTGCCTCTGGGTCAGGCCGCTGTCCGGCGGGAAGGAAGCGATCTGACCTTCGTCAGTTATGGGCAGAACGTCTATCATTGCCTGCAGGCGGCTGACCGACTGGCCGAGGATGGCGTCGAGGCGGAAGTGATCGACATCCGATCGTTGGTCCCCTTGGACGAGGAGACGATCCTGCGTTCGATCGCCAAGACTTCGCGGGTGGTGGTGGTAAACGAGGCCCCCATGACTTGCGGATTTGCGGGAGAGATCATCGCCCGCATCGCCGACATAGGATTCGAGTACCTGGACGCGCCGCCGGTTCGGGTGACGCGACTCGACACGCCGGTGCCCTGGGTGAAGCCGCTGGAAACGTACGTGTTGCCGTCAGTCGAGAAGATCGTCGAAGCGGGCCAGCGCGTGGTCCGGTTCTAGCCGGAATGACCGACCTGGTTGTTCGATTGCTCCATGGCAGCTACTCGCTGCGAAGGAACAGCTCCAAGACCTCGTCCATCATGCTGGGCGTCAGTTTGCCGGTGAACGTGTTTTGTTGGCTGACATGGTAGCTGCCGATGATCTTCGTTCCAGTTGGCGTAGCAGACACGGCACCATGGCCGAAGGGAACCTGCGGACGCTCGCCAAGGGTCACATGAAGCTGGTCCCAAGCGATCTTGCCCAGACATAGGATCGATGTCCAACGTCTCAGTGCAAGGGTCCTGGCAAGATACTCGCGGCAGTTGCCAAGCTCGCTTGGCAATGGCTTGTTGCCCGGCGGGGCGCAATGTACCGGCGCGGTGATCAGCACGCCCTTCAACTGCAGTCCATCGGCCACATGCCGGGACTCGGGCTGGTTGGCCACGCCTGCACGGAAGAGCGCCGCGAACAGAAAGTCGCCACTCCGGTCGCCGGTGAAGATCCGGCCCGTGCGGTTGCCTCCATGCGCGGCGGGAGCGAGTCCAACGATGAGGCGCCCGGCCCTTGGGTCGCCCCAATTCGGTACCGGTCTGCCCCAATACTCCTCATCGGCGAACTCCCGCTTCTTCGTGCGGGCCACGAACTCGCGCCATTCCACTAGCCTTGGGCAGCGGAAGCAGTTGACGATGTCGTGGTTCAGCAGTTCCAGTGAGTCCATGGGAGGAATTTGAGTGTAGAGTAGCTGGAGGGATCACAGAAAGCCCAACGCCCATGCCCATCTACGAGTATGAGCCTGACGACCACGATTGCCTAATGTGCGACGGCCGGGTCGAGGTCATCCAGAGCATGCAGGACGAGCCACTGCGATACTGTCCGCACTGCGGGCTCAATGTGCGCAGAATCGTCAGCCGGGCGAGCTTCAAGTTCGACAAGGCCTCGCCTGATCAAGCGGCCAAACAGGGCTTCACGACGTACCGCCGCTCTGGAAGGGGCGTCTGGGAGAAGGTAGCAGGCGAGGGGGCGGACGCGATCGTTCGCGAGGATCGAAGGGACGCTCCTGATGAGCCGTGAATGCCACCACGCACCGCTCAGCAGTCCTGGGGACCCAGAGGATCGCGCACCGCATCCTGCAACCGAACACGCGGCAAAATGGTGTGTATCAGCGATAACTTTCGTTTGGTGGAGGAAAGACTATGATTCGTCGCTCTAGCATCGTTACCTGCGCTCTCGCTTTGGTCGCGGCGGGCGCGCTGGCCGTTCAGGATGCCGTCAAGATCGCCTGGGCGCCGAAGGCGGGCAAGACCAGCAAGTACAGCGTTCACGCAAAGTTCCGGGTCGACATAGGCTCTGGAGAGCAAGACGTGAACTACAAGATGACCGTCACCCAGAAGGTGCTCGAGGTCATGGAAGACGGAAAGGTCAAGATCGAGGAGAAGGTCGGCAACCAGAGCCTGGTTATCGGCGATCAAGACATGAGCGAAATGGTCCAGGGGATGGACTACGGGACGACCTACGTGTTCCTGCCCAACGGAGAGGTGCACGAGCGCAAGATGGACGGCCCCCAGGAGATGGACAATCCGCGGATGGAGGACGCAATGGCCTTCATCTATCCTGGCAAGGAGCTGAAGCCCGGGGAGACCTGGACGCGCTCCACCAAGGCTGACAGCAGCAAGGGTCGGGTCGCCACCGAGACGGTCTATACCTTCCGCGGCGTAGAGACGATCGACGGAAAGAAGGTCAGCAAGATCGACGTCAAATTCAAGGAGCTCGAAGGCGATTTGCCCACGACCGGTGAGGGCACCGTCTGGCTCGGAGACGAAGGCGACGTCGTGAAGGGCGAGTACAAGCTGAACAACATCATCTTCGCGGAAGGGGTGCCTCCCGTCAACGCCACGATGACGATGCAGAGGGTGGAGTAGCTACTGCGATTCCGCTTCGAGCAGTCGCCAGTTGAGCAGCCCAAGTGGCAGGATCACCAGGAAGTACACAAGGAGTGTGCCGGCAGCGTAGGGCCAGACGCTGCCGGTAAGCCCTTGAAACGCCAGCACGAACCCGAGGAGAGCGCACATCTCGCCGATAGAGAGCGCGATCAGGGTGCGGGTCTGCAGAAGGTCGGGAGCCAGCGGTTCGGGTTGCTCGCCCAGAATGCGCTTGGGCCTGAGCATGAGCTGCGCGTAGCCGGAGGCGCAGGCCAGAGATCCGATCGCCAGGACGTTCAATGCGGTTTTAGTCACGTTGTCAGGCACTCGGGACCGATTCGATGCCACCACCGACACCATCAGGACCAACATAACGAAGCTGGCGAAAAGACCCAGCCAGATCTGCTTCTTCTTGTGGAGCTCGTTCCGGTCCAACATGTCCGATAGGACGGCTGTGAGCGCAGCCCTGATGCGAGCGGTAACCTTTTGCGCGTGAGGGTGCTCGTTCTAGGGGCCGGAGGCATGCTGGGCCAAGATGTGGTCGCTGAGGCGCAGGCACGCGGGCTCGAGGTCATCGGTCTGCGTGCGAACGATCTGGATCTTCGGGACCCCGTGGCCGTCGCCAGGATCGGAGCTGGAGAGTGGCCCGAGGTCGACTGGTGCATCAACTGCGCGGCCTACACCGCCGTCGACAAGGCCGAGTCCGAAGCTGATGCGGCGGCCGAGCTCAACACGCTGGGACCCGGCTACCTGGCCACCGCCTGCACCATGGCGGGGATTCGGTTGCTCCACGTCAGCACCGACTTCGTGTTCGACGGCGAAGCCACAGAGCCTTATCTGGAGGACCACCCCACCAACCCTCTGGGGGTCTACGGCCGGACTAAGCGCGACGGGGAAGAGGCGGTTCGCTCGGGCTCATCGTCGGCGGTTATCGTCCGCACCTCCTGGCTCTACGGCCCGGGGGGGCAATCCTTCCCGAGAACCATGATTCGCGCCTGGCTGGCTGGAAGGGAGCTGCGGGTGGTGGCAGATCAAACCGGCTGCCCGACTTACACGGCGGATCTGGCGCGGGTCCTGATCGATCTGCTGCAACGGGACCCGCTGCCCGGCATCTACCATGCGTGTGGGCCCGATGCGATGACATGGCGCGACTTCGCCGAGCAGGCGATTTTCGCCTACCGCAATCTGGTGCTCCAAACAGACCAAGAGGTCCGAGTCGCTTCCATCAGGACGGAGGACTGGCCGACGCCGGCGCGGCGTCCCAAGTACAGTGTTCTGAACTGCCAGAAGCTGTATGGGCTCGGCATCCCGCCGATGAAGTCGACGCCGGAGGCTGTGCGGGAATTCGTTCGGCGACTTCCACCCGATCTCTAGTCGCGCGGGCGCGCGAGTGGGTAGAATCACCCACAGCAAGCTGCCCGCAGGGGGAGCCCGAATAGGGCTGAGAGTCTCGGTGAGATCCCGAGTGACCCCTCGAACCTGATCCGGTTAATACCGGCGCTAGGGATTGCGGAAGCCGGTACCTCTCCTTGAGGCCGCCTTCGCAATAGCGACGGCGGCCTTGCCAGTTAAAAGGAGGTTCCGGACATGAAGCGAGCGTTCACGCTCATCGAGCTGCTGGTGGTCATCGCCATCATCGCCATCTTGGCGGCGATTCTGTTTCCAGTTTTCGGACAGGCCAAGGAAGCCGCGAAGAAGACGGCCTGCCTTTCGAACGCCCGCCAGGTGGGCATTGCCGTCAAGCTCTACCTGGCCGATCACGACGACACCATGCCGATCTTCTATGCCTACAACAGCCAGCCGCCCGCAGGGCAGCCAGGGCACAAGGGCGTGGAGGTGCTGGTCTTGCCCTACACGAAGAATCAGGAGATCTTCCGATCGCCGCTGGATGCCGGCGGGCCCTATACGTCGGTGGACGTTCCTGGCGCGGACTCGTATTGGAAGGCCTATGGGAGCTCCTACCGCTTTACGCAGTGCATGTACACGGTCGTCGCTGGGGAATCGAGTTCGAACAACCAGCCCTACGACTTCACACGGATCGTCAACGAGGGCCAGATCGAGTACCCGTCCGAGTCTCGGGTGATGAGGCTCGAAATGTTTCCGTTCTTCGCGCGGCAGCATGATCCGGGGTGCGCGCGCTATGGATATGACTGCGACCCTCCGTACAACTACTACCGGAGGTGGGGCTCGACTGGAGGCTCGATGATCTTCGCCGAGGGCCATGCCAAGCACATTGCTTCGGCTGGCCAGTTCGACCAGACGCGGGTGAGTCCAGCCGGGAATCGCTCTGGAGAGCCCAGCAGCGATCCGGACGCCTGGTCCGGCACGTGGTATAGCCTCTGTGACTAGCGGCGTCCCCGCCTGGAGAGCCACCAGAGTAGCAGGAGCACCGGCAGCCAGATCGGCGAGAACACGAAGAGGGTGATCAAAGCTCGGCCAAGGAAGCGCCCGACCATGAGGAGACCATTGACGGCAGAGGCCCAAGCCTCCTCCAGCCAATTGGACGGAGGCTCGGGCTCGCCCACCCTCTCGCGCTGCTCGAAGCTGGCGGTGATGGTCGACAGCGAGGATAGATCGGCCAGCGCCTTCTGTTGGGCATCCAGGCTTTCGATCTCCTGGCGGACCCTCGAAAGTCGCTCTTTGACTTGAAGCACCTCGCCGATTCTGGTGGTGCGGCCGAGGATCTCCAGATACTGCTGCTCCTCGCTCCGCATGACCTTCAGCCGGGCCGCAATGTCCGCGTGCTGCGCGGTCACGTCCTCCCCGCTCATCGATTCGTTCAGCACGACGCCGAGGTCCCGCAGTCGGCGCATGGCGGCGTCGAAATGCTCGCTGGGCACCCGGAGCACGATGGTTGCGGAGGGGCGAGCGCCAGGGCTCTGGGAGCGGTAGGTGTTACTGCTCTCGATCAGGCCGCCGAGGGATGTCGCGAGGGAAGCAGCCTCCGCCGCGGCTTGCTGGACGTCGTCCACTTTGAGCGAGATTTGCCCGTTGCGGATGACCATGCGCTGGCGCGACCGTGCGAGAACTTCGGTTCTGGGAAGAGCCAAAGCCGTAGCGTCCTGCATCTCGGCTCCGGCCCCACCTGGGGCTTGACTCTTAGCTTCCAGGGCTGCTGCCGAGCCAGATCGTTCGTACATCCTCTGCTCGGCTGGGCCCCCCCCGACTGCAGCGTCGGCAGGTGCGGCAGCCGTGGCCGCCATCTCCGATGCTCTCTTAGAAGCCATCTTTGGTTGAGCAAAGAGGGGGAAGGTCACGACTGAAACGAGCATCAGGAGTCCGAACACACCGGCGAGTTGCAGTGGCCGAAGGCCGAACAAGGTCACCGGCCGACGACGCACCGCCTCCAGCGCCCGCTCATATCCTTCAACTTGCGGTTCGTGGCATACAGCCTGAATCTCGCTCGACAGATGGGTGAGGAACTCTGCCTCCCGCTGCAACTCTGGATCGCGCTCGAGGGCTTGCCGGATCTCCTCCATCCGAGGCTGCGGCAGTTCGCCGTCCAGATAGGCTTTCAAATCGTCGCGGATGCTCATGCCGGCACCTCCTCGCCGCCCAACAGCGAGGTTCTCAAGTTCAGAAATGCGTGATGGAGGCGGCTCTTGACGGTGCCTTCCGGCACTCCCAGGACGGATGCGGCCTCAGCGTAGGTGAGGCCCTCGACCTCGTGCAGCAGCACGACCTCGCGGTGCTCCTGGCTGAGCTTGCCAAGCGCCTGCCTGAGCGCTTGCCGGTCGATCAGTGTCTTCTCCATGGATTCGTCCACCGCGCTCTCGCATAGCCAGTCGGCTTCGGTCGGCGCTTCGTGTCTGCCTTTCCGGGCGATGTTGCGGCAATGGTTGTGGGCAATGCCGAACAGCCAGGCGGCGACGCTCGAGCGGCCGTCGAAGCGGGCTAGGCTCCGCTGCGCGGTCAGGAAGGTCTCTTGAGCGGCGTCCTGAGCCAGCGTCGGGCCGATGCGCCGGGCGCAAAAGCGGTACACGGGGGCGTAATGCTCCCGGACCAGCGCCTCAATCGCCTCTTGCTCCGCCGTTATTGAGCCCATTTCGAGGATCTTCCACTCGCTATTGTCGTGGGGGTCGTGAAGCGTTCAACGCATCCGCAGAGAATGGACGGCGGGGCTGCGTCCATCGGCGCGGTCGGGTACAACACGTCCTTAACGCCGAGGCGTTAAGTAATAGAGGAAGCCATGATAACTTCAACACTTGCGGCGATCGCCCTGCTGATGCCCGTGCAGGACGCGAAGCCGATCTCCCTGGAAAGAGTATTCCGAAAAGGAGAGAAGGCCCAGTACGAGGTGCTCTCCCACCTGCAGGTCCAGAGCCGCCAGCGTGGGCTGGACACCTGGATTCCGGAAGATCTGGATATCAACTACAAATTCAACTACGAGGTCACCGCTCTGAAGGCTGACGGCATCGCCGAGATGCGCTACTTCAGGCCCACGATGACCGAGATCGCCGGCGAGACCTTCGACTCGCCGCCGAAGACGAAGATCGAGAAGGTCAACATGGACCTTCTCCTCACGGTCAGCCCGATCAACGAGGTCATCGCCATGAAGGACATGACCCCGCCCAAGAAGCCCGCGCCCGTGAAGCCGCCGGCGTCCAAGACGCCTCCCAAGAAGGGTGGCTGGGCTTCGGCCATGGGAACTGAAGCCGCCCAGATCAACATCGGGTCCTTCGTCGGTGAGCTCTACCGCCTCAGCCTCTTCATCGGCGCACTCGACAGTGCGATGGACTTCTCGCCGCGACTGCCTTTCGAGGAGGTCAAGCCCGGCGACACCTGGAAGCGCACGGTGGGCTACTCGCCGCAGCGGCTGAAGGACAAGTCGGGCAAGAGCGCGGTTCAGCGGCTCGACTACGAATACACCTATGTGGGAGTCGTCGAGTCGAACAAGCAGAAGGTGCACCGGGTGACGGCGGTTCTGAAGCTGGATACCGATGCCGCCGAGTTCGTGAACCAGCTCCTGGAGATGAAGCCCGAGCAGTCGGGGCTGAAGGAGATCCGCCTCCAGCTCGACGCCAAGATCGAGTACGACCTGGATCTTGCCACCAAGCGAACCTTGCGCGCCATCGCCAACAGCACCGGCGGTATGAAAGTCATCGTCACGCGGTTCCCGGATGATCCCATCGCCGAAGAGAAGATCGTAGGCCGGACCTCGATGCGCCTCTTGTCGCTCAAGTAGCGCCACGCGGAGCTCCTCTGCCCGCGCAGAGGAGCTCCTTTTAGCGACTGTTTTCGAACCGAAGGGCAAAAAAGCGTCTGCATTTGCCCGCATTTTCCACAGGCAATACACGACTTCTTGTTATAATGGCTCCCAGCGAACACGGCCCGTTGGGGGAGCGGGGCTAACGAGGGCATCGTGTACGTCGAGCTAGCAAGGAAGAAGCTGTCAATCTATCCGCCGTTGCCGCAAGGCAGCGCGATCGTCTTATAGCGGGCCGATGAGGGAGCAGGGAAGCGCCCTTTGGAAGCTCATCACAGGCTACTGCGTAGCCGCGTCGGCCTGCGCCGGCTTCATCGCCCTTTGGGCGCCCGATGCCGGCAAGAGCGCGCCGCTCTGGTGGCTGCTACCGATCTTGGCGCTGGGGGCGGAGTTCGTCCCAGTTTCGTTCGGTGGGAGAGGCGTGCGCGTCACCTTCACCATCCCCTTCGTTGCCGGGATCGCATTGCTTCAAGGGCCACAGGCTGCCATTCTCACCGACGGAGCGGTGACCGTCGTTGCCGGCCTATGGTTCGGGTGGCGGGCACAGGGGCCATTGCGCTCGCGCTGGGTGTTCGCCAACGCCTCGATCGCGGTGCTATGCGCCGGGCTGGCCTCGGCAGTCGTCGTGGCCTTGCCGAAAGGGCTCCATCTCGCTCTGGCGGCTCTGGCTTTCGCAGCGACCTACGGGGTCCTGAACTACGGCCTTGTCTCCGCGCTTGACCGGGTGCTCAGCAGCGGAGGCACGTATGAAAGTCCTCTAGCCGGCCTCCAGCGGGCAGTTCTAGGCCTGATGCTGTATGGCGCGGTTTCGGTGTTGGTCGGGGCGTTGCTTCAGGAAGGGGCTCTGTGGGCGACGCCCGCCGCGCTGCTGCCGGTTCTCGCCCTTCGTGCGGCGCTGATCCAGCAGAACCGGATGACGGACCAGTACTACGAGACCATCACCGGTCTCACGCTCATGCTCCAGCGAGCTCACCCTTACACTCAGGGCCATTTGGAGCGAGCCGCGAAGACGGCGGAGCAGGTGGCGTTGCGGCTGGGCTTGAGCCCCGGTCGGGCCCGATTGGTACGTGAAGCGGCGGTGCTGCACGACATCGGCAAGATCGCGATCGACGAGTCGATATTGGCCAAGCCGGGCGCCCTGACGCCGAGCGAGATGGAGCACGTGCGGGAACATGCCGAGTTCGGAGCTCGGATCCTTGCGCCTGTGCCCCAGTTCGCCCCGCTGGTCGAGTGGGTGCGCCATCACCACGAGAGGCCCGATGGCGGTGGCTATCCTTCCAGGCTCACCAGCGTCGAGATCCCGCTGGAGAGCAAGATCATCGCGGTGACCGATGCGTTTGACGCGATGGTCGGCGGGGAGGGAGAGTCGGAGCGGCGTCCCTACCGGGAACCACTGACGCGGGCGGAGGCTCTGGCTGAGCTCGAACTGCACGCGGGCAAGCAGTTTGATCGGGACGTCGTGCGGGCCCTTCGAGAAGTCGTCGGAGGAGGCGCCGCATGACTATCCTGGTCTTGGTCCTGCTGGGCTTGATCACCGCGATGCTGATCCTGTATGCCCGGGTGAGGATGCCGCGCCTGATGGCAGAGAGGTTCAACGACTCGCTCCAAGCCTTCGGTATCGCGGTCGAGCTGCGCTTTCCTTCGCATCAGGGCTTGACAGCGCGCGTCGTTCCTCTGAGCATGGCGGTGGGCCGCCGACTGGGCCTGCGGCCGCAAGACCTCAGGAACCTGGAGTTGGCGGCTCGTCTCCGAGACATCGGACTCTGCGCCATCCCATACAGATTGGTGAACGGCCAGAAATGGAACGAGTGGTCCGATGCCGACCGCGCGACCTACCAGCGGCACCAGGAGGTGAGCGCGGCTATGTTGGAGGCGGTGCCTTCGCTGCGTCATTTGGCGCCGATCGTCCGGTGCCACCATTCCAACTTCGACGGCAGCGACGGAGGCTTCTTCCCATGCGGCGACGCCATTCCCATCGAGGCCCGGATCCTGAAGGCGGTGGTGGAGTACGTCTGGTATGAGAGGCTTCAGGGTGCCCTCATTGCCTCGGATCGCCTGGCAACGCTCGAGGGCACGGCCTTCGACCCGCAAGTCGTGGCGGCTCTCCGGGACGTGCTAACATGCTCGCGTGTCGGAGATCCCGCCCGGCCAGAGCCGCTGGCGCCGCTTTGAAAGGGCGCTGCCCGTCATCCTCTTCTTCTTCGCGCTCGGGTTGAGACTGCTCGGAATCGGATGGGGGCTCCCGAACGAGAGGCACCTGCACAGCTTTCACCCCGACGAACCACTTATCTTCGCCTACTCGCAGACGATCGAGCCGGCCCGCTTCGACTTCACCCCCGGTTTCTACAACTACGGCACGCTCTACCTCACGCTTCTCAGGATCAGCTCCGACGTGGTCGGAGCGTACGGCGGAAGCGGAGGCGATGACATGGCCTCACAGATCGCTGCCGTTCGTAGGAGCCAGCTCAGTGGGCGAGTCCTGAGCGCCGCCGCGGGTGCCGGTACCGTCAGCATCGTCTATCTCATCCTGCTTCGCCTCGCGGGCTCGTTCGGGGCCCTACTCGGCGCGCTGCTCGTCATGCTGGCACCCGGCCATGTCGTTCACTCGCGATTCCAAACGGTGGATGTGCTGGCGACCTTCCTCTTGGCGTTGAGTCTGCTCTTCGCCCTTCAGAGACTTCAGTGGCAGGAGGGCGGCCGCAGGCAGTCCTGGTGGCCCAGCCTGTGGGCGGGCGCATTCGCGGGTCTCAGCGCCGGGACGAAGATCACGGGCATCCTGGCGCTCCTCGCGCTAGGAGCGGCCGTTGCGCTCGGTCAACCCGCCCGCAAGCTCCGCGACTTCGTCGTGGCGCTCGTGGCCGCTCTCGTCGCGTTCATCGTCGCGACGCCGGGGGCTCTGCTCGAAACGTCCGCATTCCTGCGCGACGTGTCATACGAGATGACCCACACCAGCACCGGTCATGGCTTGGTGTTCGTCGGACATGGCGGCTTCGGCCACACGCTCCTCAATCTGTTTCAGGGGCTCGGCGTGGTGCTCACGGTCTTGGGCACCGTCGGCCTTGGCTGGGCATGCTGGAGGCGCCAGCCTTGGGCCCTGGCGCTGGCCGCGTTCGCGCTGGTCTACGCAATCCTGATCATGCGCGGCAACGTGTTCTTCTTGCGCTACACGTTCCCGCTCTACATCCCCCTCGCGCTCGGCTTTGGCTGGCTGATGGGACGAGCGCACGAGAAGAAAGGCTGGTATGCGGCACTGGTGGCGGCCGGCATCGTGGGATTGGGCGGGTTGGACGGCGCTGGGCTGATGCGCTCGGCCAGCATGACCGGCTGGATGATGTCGGAGGATCCTCGGGAGGTGGCGGCGCGGTATCTCGAAGCGAATGCCGTCGAGGTGGGGCTTGCCAGCGTGCCGTGGTTCTACACGCCCCCGCTGTTTCTCCTGGCCAATGCAGGACCTTATGTGCCGCTCGACGCACGCGTGGAGAGGGCAGATGGAGGAACCCTGATCTTTACGCCGGAGGGCGAGCGCCCACGGGTGCTCTTCCGGGCGGGGCAGGAGAGATACGACTGGAACGTCGACCTCCTGAATGAAGCTCAGCCCGACCACGTGGTCTTCAGCAGCTTCGAAATGGAGCACGTCGAGCGCCTCCGGAACGCCCAGGGCCTTCCGGGCGAGATACAGGTTCAAGTCGATCGCTATCGTGCCTTCGTCCGGATCCTCGAGCGCGATTACGAGCTGGTTGCCAGATTTGGCCCCAGCACCGTTCTGGTGCACGACCTCCAATACATCCGTCCCATCCTATGGGTTTGGAAACGAAAGCCAACGAGCTGACGGAGAGCATCGAATGGTTCCTCGATCACCTGGCCAGTGAGCGAGGCGCCAGCCGAAATACGGTCGCTGCCTATCGCAACGACCTCCTAAAGGCTGCCGACTTCTTCTTGGGCAGAGATCTTCCGAACTGGCAGGAGATTCGCTCGCGAGACATCATGGACTTCGCGTCCACCCTGGGCCCTCCACTGGCCCCCGCCACGGCCCAGCGTCGCATCAGTGCGCTGCGGTCTTTCCTCAAGTTCCTCAAGCGTCAGGGCGAGGGACCCCCAGGCGATCTGCCTCAGGCAGTCGGCTTCCGAAAGGCCAGGCTGCTGCCCAAGGCCCTGAGCCTCGAACAAATCCAGGCTCTGCTTGCCGCCCCCGACCTCGCCGCCGCTTCGGGACTACGGGATCGGGCGCTGATGGAGCTGATATACGGTGCCGGCCTGCGGGTCAGCGAGGCCGTGGGACTGCCGGTGCAGGATCTCGATCTCGAGAACCGGGTGCTGCGGGTGACCGGTAAGCGGGAGAAGACGCGCGTCGTGCCTCTACCATCGCAGAGTTGCGCCTGGCTCGGGAGATACCTCGAAAGCGCTCGTCCCAAGCTCGCCATCAAGCCGCTGCCGAACCTTCTCGTGTCCGACCGCGGGAAGCCGATGTTGCGCCAGACCGCCTTCGCGCGCCTCGCAAGCCTCGCTCGAGATGCGGGGATCCCGAAGGGCGTGGGGCCGCACACCCTGCGCCACACATACGCGGTGCACCTCCTCAAGGGCGGCGCCGACTTGCGGGCGGTGCAGGAACTGTTAGGGCACGAATCCATCGCCACGACCCAGGTGTACACCCAGCTCGATTTGGACGAAGTGCAGCGCAAGTATCGGGCGGCACACCCGCGGGCATGACGATCAGGCGATGAAGGACAAGCCCCGGACAAAGCGGAAAGGCGATGTATCCTAGCCTTATGCGATGGCGAAGTCCTGTCCTCATCCTCGCCGGCGCGCTTTTCGGCGCCGCAAGCCTGGCGGCGGTCATCAAACTTCGCAAGAGCATCGCGACGCCCACGTACGATCTCCGCGACGACATCCTGGTGCACGGCAACCTCCATCTCAAAGAGATCGCGCTCACCATCGACGACGGCCCGAGGCCGGAAACCATGCGCGAGATGCTCAACATCTTGGGCCGGGAGAAGGTCAAGGCCACGTTCTTCGTCGTCGGGAAGCAGGTCGAGCAGCACCCAGCGCTCGTGAGGCGGATGATGAACGAGGGGCACGAGGTGGGAAACCATACCCACAGCCACCCGCGTTTGGCAGGGCTGGACGCGGAAGAGATCCGGCGCGAGATCGTGGAATGCAATCGGGCGATCCGCGAGGCCACGGGCGCAAACTCGAACCTCTTCCGTCCGCCGGGAATGCGCTACGACGACGTCGTGATCGACACCGCCCAATCCCTGCGCTATGTCACGATCCACTGGAACGTCGCCGCGCGGGACTTTGAGCGGCACAGCCCGGACTGGATCGCCGAGCGGGTCATCCGGCAGACCTCGCCTGGCAGCGTGATTCTCCTCCATGGCCATCCGGATACAGTGGCCGCCCTGCCTACGATCCTCTCCACCCTCAAGTCCCGGGGATATCGCTTCGTCACGGTCTCTCAGATGCTCTCGAGGCTGCCAAGGCCCGTCTATGTGAAGACCAATGCGTGGGGCGTCGACCCAAGCTTCATCGCCCGTACACGGGAGCCCCAAGCGGACCCTCGACCCGACTCGCTCCGCTCGCCCACCCCTTCCAGCAGGGAAAGGGCGCGCAGCCGGCCCAAGGCCGGCGGACGCATCCCGGCGTCACCTCCTGCTGCACCCGCGGTGGTCGACGCTCCGGCATGGGGCGGATCGTAAAGCCGAGGGCCAGGCTCGGGTCGTCCCCTTAGTGCGCCGGCAATTCTTCGGGATTCGTGTCTGCGTCGGCCGTTGGCGCCGGGGATGAGGGTTCGTGGAGCTGGATCAGGACGTCGTTCTGCTTCGTCAGCGCGGCCACCTGGCCTCGCAGTGCAGTGCGCTCCTCCCGGAGGCCCTCCGCCAACTCGAGCAAGAGGCCCTGCGCAGTCTTCTGGGCAGTCCGATCGTGCATCAGGCACGCCACCTCGCTTCCGTCACGCGCAACGGGGATCAAGTCGATCTCGCACCAGATTCGGTCCGCGGCGGTATTGAACCAGCCCTCGATCTTGGCGGCGATGCCCTTACCCAGGAGTTCCTAGGCGTGGGACACAAGCACGTCGTCCTCCGGCTTGAGGAGGTCGGTCAGCTTGAGGCCGACTACCTGTTCCGCATCGCAACACAAGAAGGCGGCGGCGCGGTCGTTGAGAACTCCGATCGTGAGGTCGACGTGGACAGTGAGGATGGCGTGATGGGCGAGGGAGGCCGACATCGCGCGGGCCCACTCGAGAACTTCTGCCGACTCATGCGCAGCATGTTTGCTGATGACCTCCGCTCGGCTGCGAGCGTTGGTTTTTTGGCGCATCCTTTCCCAGTAGGTGCGCACGGTCCCAGGCGTAATGCCGAGCTTACGGGCGATCTCCTTGTCGGTGAGCCCTTCGCCGGCGAGTTGCATTACCTTCGTTTCACGTGCCGTGAGCCGTCGTTCGAGCTTCGTCACTCCTTCACACCAGTCGCGTCTTGCCGGGCACCGCTACCGCGGGTATCGGCAGATTCCCCATTTCGAGCCGCGAGGGAGTTAGGTCCTCTTTCGAATTGAGCGCCTGCTCCCACGTGATCTCCTGTCCGGTGTAGGCGGCCATTCGACCCATGATGGCGGTGAGGGTGCTTTCTGCAACCTGACGGCCCTCGTTGATGGGCTTGCCGGAGCGGATCGCTTCGATTAGGTGGCGGTGCTCCTGCTCGTAGGGGTTGGTACGTGGCCCGTCGTAGCGGAAGCTGTTCTCGCCCCGGATGTTGCCCGATGCGTTCGAGGTTCCCTTGGTGCCGACGATTTGCTCGTGCACTCGGGCTGCCGTGCCGTCGATCTGGCGGCAGGCGGAGAGCATCTTGGCGCCGCCCTCATATTCGAACTCGATGTTGAAGTGATCGTAGATGTGGCCGTACGCAGGGTCGGTGCGGGCCTGGCGTCCTCCTGAGCCATACGCCTTTATGGGATGCTTGCCCATGGCCCAGTTGCAGACGTCGATGTTGTGCACGTGCTGCTCGACGATGTGGTCTCCGGAGAGCCAGGTGAAGTAGAGCCAGTTGCGGAGTTGCCACTCCATGTCGCTCCAAGAGTCTTGCCGTGGATGCATCCAGAGGCCGCCCTGGCACCAGTAGGCGTAGGTCGTGGTGATGTCGCCAATGGCTCCGTCGTGGATGCGCTTCATGACCTCGCGGTATCCGAAGTCGTGGCGTCTCTGGGTGCCCGCGACGACGCTGAGGCCCTTGCTTTTGGCGAGGTCGCTGGCTTCGAAGACGGTGCGGATACCCGGCCCGTCCACCGCGACCGGCTTCTCCATGAACACGTGCTTGCCGGCCGCGACGGCGGCGCGGAAGTGCTCAGGCCGGAATCCGGGCGGGGCAGTGAGGATGACGATATCGACGCCACTGTCGATGACCTTCTGGTAGGCGTCGAAGCCGGCGAAGGCCCGCTCGTTTGGCACTTGAACCCGTGCCTTGTGTGCCTCGCTGAGGTGTCGGCGGCTGCCGTCCAGCCGGTCCTTGAAAACGTCGCCCATCGCCCACAGCACGACCCCGGGGTCGGCCTTGAAACAATCCTCCACCGCGCCGGTGCCGCGGCCTCCGCAGCCGATGAGCCCGACCTTGAGGACGGCGCTGCCCTGTGAGAAGACGAAGCTGGGAATCATGAAAGCCGCAGTTGCGGCGGAACTCTTCACGAGGAAGTCGCGTCTGGTGAGGTCTTCGGTAGCCACAGCTTCACTATATCTCGGATTGGCGAAAGCTGTACAATCCAGCCGATTTGGCTCACCGCTACTTGACGCATGGGGAGATCGCTCGTTGGCCTCGAACTTGAAGACTCTACGGTTCGAGGCGCTGCGCTAGGACCACATCCCGCCGATCATGGAGATCGAGAAGGAGGCTAACACGGCCCCTTGGTCGGAGCGGAGCTTTCGCAACGAGTTGGACAACCCGCACTCGATGTTTCTCGTGGCGTTCCTGGGAGGCAGCTTGGTGGGCTATGGCGGCATCTGGAAGGTGGTCGACGAGGCCCATGTGACCACGGTCGCGGTGGCGCAAGACGCTCGGCGCCAGGGTATCGGCCGGCGCTTGATGGTGGAGCTGCTCGAGAGGGCCAAGGAGAGCGGCATGCGCTGCTCCACGCTCGAGTGCCGTGCCGGGAACGAGGCAGCCGTACGCCTCTACGAGCATTTGGGCTACACGATCACCAACCGACGCAAGGCCTATTACCCGGACAACAAGGAGGACGCGATCGTCATGTGGTTGCACGACCTTCAAAGCTGGCGGTCAGGGTCCGCTGCCCGACCGTAGTCCCATGGTGGCGCGCGAGGTTTTCGAAGGCCCGATCTTGGCGATCGAGACCAGCTGCGACGAGACATCCGCGGCCATCGTTCAGGGGCTTCACGTTCGGTCGAACGTGGTGTCAAGCCAGGCGAAGCTTCACGAGAAGTGGGGCGGGGTGGTACCCGAGGCAGCGGCGCGGGCACACGTCGAGGCGATCCTTCCGGTTATTCGAGAGGCACTCTCTGAGGCAGGACTGCCACTTCGGGCATTGGAGGCGGTCGCCGCCACCAACCGCCC
>DATLGQ010000175.1:0-1571 GCA_035540435.1 Fimbriimonadaceae bacterium | reverse complement strand
GCACCATCCAGCCCCAGCTGCGGGTTGAGACGGTGGCGCCCGCCCGCAACGCCGAGATCGAGTCTCTGCGGCGCCAGATCCAGGCTCTCGAGCGAAGACTGGCTGCGCAAGAGGCCGAGATCAAGCGGCTCAAGAGCGGGGCCCCCACGAAGCCGGCCAATCCGCCCAAGCCGCCCGCGCCCAAGGTGAAGGTCGAATCCAAGCGAATCAACTGACCATCGACGCATCGTTCGCGTAACCTCTATGGGCTCGCCACTTCGGCGGGCCCCTTTTTCATGCCGGTAGACTCTCTCGCATGCCCAAGCTCGTATTGGTCCGCCATGGCCAGTCCCTATGGAACCTCGAGAACCGCTTCACCGGCTGGGTGGATGTGCCCCTCACCGACACCGGCAGGCAGGAAGCGAGGGCGGCGGCGAGACACCTGCGGGGCATCGAGTTTCATGTGGCCTACACGAGCGTATTGTCGCGGGCGCAGGAGACTCTTCAGATCATTCTGCAAGAGCTTGGTCTCGAAGAGCTGCCGGTCATCCGTGACCAGGCCCTGAACGAGCGTTTCTATGGCGATCTGCAGGGTCTGAACAAGGAGGAGACTGCGGCCCGCTTCGGAGCGGATCAGGTGAAGCTGTGGCGGCGCAGCTACGACGTGCCCCCGCCGAACGGGGAAGCGCTCAAGAACACGGCCGAACGGACACTGCCGTTCTACGATCGGTGCATCCTGGGGGACCTCCGTCAGGGCAAGAACGTGCTCGTCGTGGCCCACGGCAACTCCAACCGATCGATCGTGATGAAGCTCGACAAGCTGAGCGGAGAGGAAGTCGTGGCCCTGGAGCTCGCGACCGGCGTGCCACTCGTCTATGATCTCGACGAGGCGGGGCAGGTTCTCTCCAAGCAGACCCTGGCTTAGCGCGCCGGGTTGCCCGTCGTCCGGCTCTCCAGCCTGTCCAGGTCCTGGAGGATCCTGAGCGAGAGGGTTTCGATCGTTTCCTCTTCCTCGGCGCGCCGAACGGCCTGGACCGCGGCAGCCACGATGACGCCGGCCAAAAAACCGAAAGCAAAATATCCGGCCGAGCTGCTCACAATCCGGTTTTACCCGCCCCCCGAAAACAAAGTGGGCGCCCCTTTGAGGGAGCGCCCACTTGTCCGTGACTCGAGGATCTAGCGGCGTACCGTCAGAATCGTCGAGGCGGAGCCCGATCCGCGCGTGGCGGTGACCTGGACAGCCAGGCTTCGCGACACGCGATTGGTCGTAACCGTGAACACGTGCTGCATCTGGCCAGCAGGGACGGTGACCTGGCTCGGGATGTTGAGGATCGCCGTATTACCGGACTTGGTCAAGGTGACCACGGCGCCACCGGCAGGTGCCGGCGATTCGAGGCGAATGATGCACTGCACCGGTCGCCCACCCTTGATCACGGTCGGGTTGAAGCGGATGAACTCCACTCCAGGCGCCCGAACCTCGAGCAAGGCGTTCGCCGTCAGCGCCCCGAGGGTCGCTGAGATGGTCGCCGTCGCCGTCGAAGGCAGATCATTGGTGGTGATCTGGAACGACGCGCTGGTCTGACCCTCCAGGA
>DATLGQ010000174.1:0-10256 GCA_035540435.1 Fimbriimonadaceae bacterium | reverse complement strand
GGCTCGGGCTCGGGCTCGGGTTCTGGAGTCACCACATGCGGCTCCCGCACCGGCTCGGCCGGCTGCGCATCGGCCTTCTTACGGCTGGCGCGCGGCTTCTTCGGCTCGGTCTGAGGCTGCGCCTGAACGTCGACCGGCTGCTCGTCTGGCTCCGCGACTGGCGGTGGAGCTTCTTCTACCAAGGGCGCAACGCCCTCCAGCACCCGCATGAAGAGCTCGATTTCGCCAGGTGGCTCCACCAGCGAGCCGCCCGAGGTCATCCGGATCTTGAACGGATAGTCCCCGATGTCGGCGCTCGGGGGCGGCGTCAGGAGCACGATGAAGTTGGCCTGATCGAAGGGTCCGGCAATGACCACCTCGGCCGCAGGCTTCACCCAGGAGGCGGGAAGCCCGTCCGTCGAGATCTCGAACTTGACCGGCTTATCTGCGTCGTTGCCGCAACTGAAGGTGGCTTCTGCGCGCTCGCCCGCAGGCACCTCGAGGATCTTGCCGGAAGTTGGATTGGGCCATTTAAGAGTCTTCGTTTCTGCCAACGTGCCTTTAACCTAATCGAGAAAGTTCGAGTCGGCGACGACGTTGGTACGCCAGCGCCACGATGTTGAGTCCGAACTCTACGGCGTGCCGGATCTTCTCCCGAGCATCTGCCGCGTCGGGTTTGGCCAGGTCGCCTTGCCACGCCCCGCCGTAGTCGTAACTGCTCAGGACGACCCCCTTGTCCAGGTCGCACAAGATGGAGCCCGCGTCGACGCCGCCGCTGGGCGGAGCGGAGAATACGTACTGGCTCGTGAGAAGCGGGTGCCCCTTGCCGACCTTTTCAAGCTTCGCCCCTGCCTTCTTCGCCACGTCCGTGAAGCCCTTGACGAACGCGTCGCCACCCTTGCTGGCTTCTCCAAAGAGCAACCCGCCGCCGGCCAGGTACTTCTTCAGGCCCTCGATCTGATCGTCCGTAGGAGCTTGGAACTCGCCCTCGCCGGCCACATAGAGCAGAAGGGGATCCTTCGGGGTGGGCGCGGCCCTCAGGTTGTAGAGTCCCGAGAAGTCGAGGTGGAAACCCCGGCCATTCCCTTCGCGCAGCAGGTTGTAGAGTCCCGCTCGATTGGGTTTCCAAGCCGAGGGATCGGCCTTCGGCAGGAAGCAGAGCTCCCCGACGAATCCGTCGGCATAGCAGTGGGGGAACGCTGCGCTGCGATACAGCAGGTTGAGCTCGTCTTCACCCGGGTCGAAGGGATTCGAGGCGTCTTTGATAGGCGCTTTGGCGGTGGAGTGGTCGATGCGCGCGAGCTCCAGGTACGGAGTTTTGGGCAGCTCGCGGGTCGCGATGACCTGACGACCCTCCACGAGTCGGTAGTGCTTCTTGCCTCCGCCGACCGTGACGGCGCTACGGCTGTCGAGATTGTCCTCGTACGAGAGCGTGATGTACGTTTGGCCCTTCTCCTCGAGCACGAAGGTCACCGGCTCACTGAGCAAGAGGGTGCGCCCTTCGCTGTCGATTCCGACTCCCGGGGCCACCACGAGCGTGCGCTCCTTCTTGGAAACCACCACTTCCAGGCCGAAGACGATGCCTGGCCGGTGGGTGGTGATGGCGTGCAACACCCGATGGCTATGGTGGTGTTCGTGCGCCTCGCGCCAAATCTCCGCATCGATCGGCAGCTCGTTGAATGGTGTGATTCCCGTGATCGGTCTGGATAGAAGTTCATCTACCGGCATGGTTTTCCTCCCTTACTCGCTCCCCAACTTGCGCACGATCCTCAAGGCGAACGCGGTGTGCGCCGGCTTCTCAAACTTGATAATGTCCCGCACGATGCTCTCGTTGATGGCGCTTGGGTCGGGCACTGCCAAGGTCACGACGAACGTGTGGGGCGGAACGTCTCCCAGCACGGTCGCGGCGGTGCCCAGCTTGGCGTGCTTACCCAGGCGCATGCCCTCGACGGGCTGGTCGTTAATGTCGGGCTCGACCCCGGCGTACACCTTCAGGTAGTGCTTGAGGCCCCGCATCGTGCCACGCCAGCGGTAAATCTCCACCGCCTCACGGATCAGCTTGCGCCGGCGCATCTCAGGCCAGTTCTCGTCGAGAGGCGCGGCCACCCATGCCGCCAGCCAAAGCACGAAATCCGGGGGTGTCGTGAAGGCCCCAAACAGCTTCTCGAGCTGATTGAGGGTCTGCATCAGCGGCTCGATCGCATCGTCGAAGCCGAGAAGGAAACGCTCGAAGAAGGGCGATTCCTCGATCGAGTCCGATTCCTGGCGGATCGTCAACATCGCCTCGGAGTAGATCGCGGGCAGCATCGCCAGCAGTCGCGAGTCCGGGTGTTGCAGGACGAGAGTGCCGACTAGCCGCTCTTCCGGCTTTTCAGTCAGCTCCGTCACGTCTTGAACGACGACGTCGAACAGGTAGCGGCCCGGCTCGGTCTCACCGTCGAGCTGGGGCATGAACTCGAGCGTGACCTCCCGCGTCTCGCCGGGGGTCAACAGGATCGTCACGCTGCGCTCGTCTTCGCTCAAGCTGTCTTGGGCGTCGACCGCGTCGCCGCCTTGAAGCTCGCGAGCTTTTCTAATGGCGTACGAGAACTTGTACCATCGCTCCTTCCAGCCGCGGTGGTCGCTTTCCACGGAAACCTTGACAATCCGGTTCTTGTCGTCGCTGGAAGTGATCCGCACTGGCGTGTAGTAGAGCTTTTCAACCCGATGCCAGGGGAACTTGAGGCGTTCGGGAGAGACCCCGACCGGCGCGGGCCTGAGGGGGACGTAGAGCATCTCCCGCTCCAGGCTCGCTTCCACACCCTCGAGCGGCGGCGCCGCCTGCTTGATCGGTTGGCCGTCCAGGGTCACATTGTCCTTCAGGATGGCCATGCTAGTCGGCGATCGCCGCCGCCTCCTCCGCTCCCACCGCAGCCATAGGCACGACCCGGATGTTGTGCCGTCTAGTGCACAGCAGCTCGAAGTCTTCCAGCCGCACGCCCTCGGCGTTGGAGACGGGCTCCTCCGGTCCGAAAATGCCATCGTCCTTGTTCACGAGGCGAGACACGAAGATTCGCGCGTCGAGCAGGAACGCCACCCCGCGGACCGCTCCCACCTGCGCATAGATGTCGGCCAGCGTCAAGGCCCGCTTGAAGGGCCAGCCATCGCCACTCGGCCCGCCCTTCAGGGGGTGCAGATAGAGGTTGAGCTGTTCCTCGACCCGACGCGCGACCAAGTCGGCATCGGCCCGGGGGTCGGCCACGAGCTTGATATCGATCGAAACGAACAGGTACTCCGGCTCGCCGACCTCCAGGACCGTCGTGAGCAGGCGCCGTTCGTCGAGATACTCGCGCACCTCGCGGACCGTTCTCTCCGGGACCTTCAGGTCAGCCGGGCGTGGCACCAACACGCTGTCGTTCATGGTGGGCACGAGCAGCACTTTGACGGTGCCCGGTTTCAGGTCGTCGATGCTGCCTGGGTAGGAGAGCGGCTGCACGCAACGGGCGCGGCCCACGCCAGACGATGCCTTCCGCGCCAAGAACTCGTAGTCCTCGGCAGTGACCGCGCGGTTGCGCACCTGAATGATTTCGCGTGCCCGCAACTTTGCTCGCTCGATGTTCTCCCGGTCGCGTCCGCCGGCAGCCGGCCGGGGATTTCCGACTTCGGAGATGAACGGGATCGACCGCTTGAGCACCCTGATGCGTCCTTCGCGCACATTTCCATGCGTCCCACCGCCCACGCGATAGCCGCTCAGCCCTATCGTGAGGCCCTTGGCAGGGATCGCGCCATATTGCCGGCCGCTGCCATCCGGCTGGACGATGTTCGGTCCGAAGTAGATCTCCCCCGTGAGCGTATCCACCACGAAATGGCGATCGTCGGGTCCGCTTTCAGCAAAGTCTCTTACCTGCGTCCACGGAACCCAACCCTCCATGTCCTCCGGGGAGTCGCCTACCGGCCCGACCAGCACCGTCTCGTCGCCGGCCAAGTCGAGAATGGGCGCATGACGAAGCTTGAACACCTGCCCGGGGTAGCCGTCACTCTGCCCAAGGACCTCATTCCAAATGGTCGTGCAGTGACCGGCTGGAACGGTGCCCCCGATGGTGGCGGCTTCCAGGTACGTGACCTCCGGCGACTTCTGGTAAGCGTCGGGGCTCTTCTGCTCGACGCCCTTGGGCGGCAGGTCCTCAGGATCGATCGTGTAACGGCAGCGAATCCAATTGGCCTTCTTGCCTCCAAGGTCCCGCTCCCCGATCGACCACGGCACGCTCACCTCGACAACCCCGGACCGATTGAAGCCGTAGGTGGTGTCCCGCACGATCTCGAGGCGTTCCCAGTTGCCGGAACCTGGGTTAAAGAACTCCCAGACCTGCGCCGGGTAGTCCTCGTTCAGGCCCGTCGCCGCAGCCTTTAGACATTGCGCCCTCAGCTCGATAAGATTGCCGCGGATGTCGGCGCTGAACCCCAAGTAGAGCGCGTCGCCCGTTCGCGGTAGAGGGCTGAAGACTTTGAGTGCCTCCGTATCCGGCACCGGCACACCCTTCGTGGTGAACTCACGTCCCCCGACAAGGTCGTCGTTCTGGTCAGCCTCACTGGCCGGCACTGCGATGACGTGCTCCATCTTCGGCCGGACCATGCGCAGGTCGAGATCGGTGGAGAACTCGATCGCCTCCTCGGTTTCGGTTCGTACGGTGGCGGCGACTGTATCCCGCTTCTTGAGAAGGACCTCCTGCTCCTCGGCGCCTCTCATGTCTTCGATGGCGCGCGACAGACGGAACCGCAGGTCGGTCTTGGCCGGCTCCGGCATCTCCAGCGTCACCCCGAGCATCTCGAGGAACTTGATGTAGTTCTTCTCCGGCACCTGGTTGAGCCGGAACATGGTCAGCTCCGACATGTAGGCGAACAGCTCGAGGAGGGTCACGCCTGGATCCGACACGTTGTGGTCGGACCATTCGGGGCAGCGCAGACCAATTTGACGCTTGACGTCGTCGACGATGTCCTGGAACTTGCGGTCGTCCAGGTTGGGCGATGGCAGCGACATGGGCTAGTTCTCCCCCGGAATCACGTAGAAGGGGAACACGAGGTTCCGCTCGGAGTTGGTGGTGACGGTGCGGTAACTGATCTCGATCAGCATGCGTTCGGGGTGCGCGGGGTCTGGTCTGGCGATCACTTCGTCCACGTTGATCCTGGGCTCCCACCGCGCCAGGGCCTCCCGAACGAAGCGTCGGGCCAAGCCACAGGTGGACGGGTTGTTGGGGGCGAAAACGAGCGTATGAAGGTCCGACCCGAACTCAGGTCGCATCGGCCGCTCTCCCTTCCGGGTCATCAGAATGATTCGGATCGCCTCTTCGACGTCCTGCTCCTGCTGGACCAACTCGAGTTGGCCCCGTGAATTGAGCCGCGGCGGAAACTTCCAACCTGCGCCCAAGAAATCTTTTGTCGGATCCGGCACCTTTCCCTCCGCGTTTCAGCCTAAAGAGCAAGAGTAAGCAACTTGCTTCAGTCTAACCCGCCGGACCCTCTGATGGGAAGTCCCAATTTGGGAAACCGTCCTACGGGCCAATCAATACGGTGGGACAGCCGGGAGGCGCGATCGTATCAGGCGGTCCCACGCAGGTTGCCATATCGCTTACCCTGGCAGCGGGCATGTTGCCGATCAACACGGTGGGGCTGCACGGCGGGATGATCGGGCCACCCACATGAGGAATCGGTGGCGTCCCCGGGGTTTGCATCGGACAGGTATGCATATCTCCTACCCGAGCCGCAGGCTGGCCGCCGATCAAAACCGTGGGGAACCCGACGGTGATCACGCCGCCGTGTATCGTCATGTCTCCTTGTCGAGCGGCGGGCATGGGCATGGCTAGTTGATCTTCACCAAGCTTCCCTGGATCGTAACGATGCCGCTCGATTTGAACGTCGCGGAGGCCATTCCCTCGGCGGTCAGGGCGGCCATTGCCTTACCCGTCCAGGTCCCGGTGGCCTCCAGGCTCATGTTCCCGGTCGATTTGGCCGTGAAGTTCCCCTGACATTCGATGTCGATGTTGCCGAGCGCCTTGATCGAGTAGTTGCCCTGACACTCGCTGCTGATGTTGTTGCTGTTCGAGTCTATGACCATCTTGTTGGAGCCGTTCATGTCGATGATCTCGATCTTCTTGCCCTGGTCGTCCAGGTGCACCTTGTGACCGTTCGGGGTCTTGATGGTGATGCACTTGTTCTGGTCGTCCATCAAGATCTCATGGCCATACTCGGTCTTGGTCAGGATCTGCTTTGATCCAGACTCGTCGTTGAACTGAAGCATGTGCCCAACCCGGGTCTTGATCGTCCGTTTCTCGACGCTCCCGCCCTTTACCGCCTCGGAATGCGGCACTGGCGGGGCGTCCTGACCGTTCCAAAGTTGGCCGATGATGTACGGGCGGTGGATATCGCCGTTCTCAAAAGCCACCAAGACCTCGTCGTCCACCTCTGGTAGGAACATGAACCCTCGTTCGTTGCCCGCCATCGGTGAGGCGATGCGAGCCCAGTAGCTCTCGTCTTGGTCGGAGATCGCCGGGAACTTGACCTTGACACGTCCAACGTGCTGCATGGGGTCATTGCCATCCTCGTCCTGGTTGTTCGTCACGATGCCCACCATGACGTTGTTGAAGATCGAGCCCCTGGGTCTGAGGTCGGGGTTGATCATCCCATCCAGGGTCTCCAGATTCTTCCCCGCCACCGCAAAGGTCGTGGTGTACCCCTCCGCCGAAGACCAGGTATGAGTGGCGCTCGACACCAGATACTTGCCACTAAACCGATTGCCCGCGCCCTCGATTTCAATGTCCTGACCGGCAAACAGACGCGGATCGCCCTCGCACAGGCCATCGGCCTCGACGCACGCCCCGCCGATCTGATCGAGAACCGATTGGGCCAGCCGGGTGGCATCCGATGGGCTGTCCACGATATGGTCCGTCAGCATCATCTCGACGGATGAGCCGAGCTCGTTGGAAATGCTCGTCTCGGAGCTGAGGCCGGTTTCCGGCGCCCCTGTTACCTCGGTGGCGCTGCCAATGATCGCGGCCTTGTCCTTGGGATCCCAGCCCCTCACCTGAACCTTCGAGACCTGCGACGATCCCGATAGCCGGGGGCGGAACGAGCGCAAGCCCTCACCCCACTTGATTTTGAGCCCCGAACCCGACGGATCTTCGAGCCGCTTGAACTTGACCTCGCCTTCGTGTGTGGCGTAAAAGTGGTAGCCGTTCCGGTTCGCCAGCATCGTTAGAAACTCGAAGTCGGTCTGGTTGTTCTGAAAGATGTAGGGGTGCACCGTGTCCGTAGCATCCACGTCGAGCGTGAGTCCCAATCCGGAGCAAACCTGCTGGACGACGTCGCTGTCCTTGATGTTGATGAAACTGCGCCGCTTCCGGCCTCGATTGAGGCGGTGCATCTTGGTCATGGCTCGCACCACGAAGGTCGGATACCCATGGGCAGCCAGGTCCGCATCCAGCCCCGTGATCTCGCCCTTGAATAGAACATTGTTGGACGTCTGCTCGTAGCCAATGGAAATCTCGAGGGTCTTGCCAACGGAAAAGACGGTGTCATCCACGAGAGGGCTCGACGGGCTCCCAGTTGGAACCAGGTTTGCGTCGTGAAAGCGCAGGGAACACAGCGCCGGCAGCTTCAAGCTTTGCTCGACGACACACTCGATGCATGAGTCGAGCTTCTCCGACGACAGCGCCGTGCCGTCGATCTTGACCTGGACTGTTGCGACTAAACGATCTTCTGGATCGAGAGTAACTGGCATGGCTTCTTCCTAACCCTGTGCCGGAATGGCGATGATCTGACCGGGGCTCAAGCTCAAGGGGTCGTCGATGGCATTGGCTTCCGCGATAATGCGCCACTTGTTCGGATCGCCATACTCTTCGCTGGCGATCAGCGGCAAGGAGTCGTGGGGCCGCACTTCGCGACGCTTGTGGCCCGGCTCGGAGCCCGAAGTGGGATTCTGTCGACGCTGAGCCTCTGCGTCGTTCGCCTCTTGCAGGCTGAGGGTCGCCACCGCCCGAACCGGGGTTCCGTCCTGGCGGAAGAGTGTGTAGCGCACCGAGAGGCTGGTCACCGCGGCCTTGAACTCCCAGTTACCGCCCCACTGGAACCGGCATAGGGGAGGCCTGGACCGGTTCGTACTCGAGTTGCGCGTGCGCTCCTCGATCATCGCGAGCTTCCAGAGCTTGTCGATGTGGGTCCGAACGTCGGCGCCATCCTCCTCACACACATCGAAGAACAGCTCGACGTTCATGGTGCGACTCCCTCCACCAGTGAACTGGAGGGTGGGGGTATTGCGGCCGACGACCGGGCGTGGCTGCCAGTTGTTCTGCTTGGCGATGGTGTACTCCGTCGGGTTGAACAAGCACTGGAGCTCCTCGTTCGTGTCGACGTTGGTGATGGTGGCTTTGGTGAGTCCCATGGTTGTTCCTATGTGTTACCAGCGGCCGCGACGCTCCTTTTCAGTCACGAGGCGTCGCTTCAAAATGGCCCAAACTTCGTTCGCGAGCAGGCTAACCTGCGCATTCTTGTCGCCGTCTTCCGGAGCGGATACCTGCGAGTTCGTCTGCTGCTGTCTGCTCGTAGAGGAACTTGGGGCTTGCGGCGCCTGGTCGGCCCGCTGGACGGCGAGGGAGGGACGCGCTGGGCTTCGTCCTGACGCGGGCGCCGCGAAAAGCCGATCCGGAGCCCTGGTGGCCAGTGAGGAGACCTTGCGCATGGTCGGCGGCATCTCGCCACCAATGCTGGGCAGTTCCAACGACGGTGCGCTCAGAGCGCCGGCGCCCAACGACGAGCTCGAACCGGCATGGGTGATCGAGGGTCCGTGTGGAGTTCCGGGAGAGGGTAAAGACGGCATCTTCCAGGAATTGGAGCCTCGCCCGGAGGGGAGACTGCCGGGCATGGATGGCAGTGGCTCCATCTCGTCGTTGCCGCCCTTCGAGATCGCGATCGGCGCACCGGGGCGAGCAGGCGCCGAAATCGGGGGTGGCGCCGTAGGTGACGGGATCGCTCCGGGCCCAGAGGGGGACCGCATCGCGCCGCTCACCAAGGACGGCAGGAACGGCTTTAGGCCGATCGAGGTGGGCCCGGCTCCGCCGCCTATCAAGGGCGCGGCCCCGGAAAAGCCGGGGACTGCGGGCGCGGAGGCGGCATTCACCGCCAGCGGCTGGAAACTGGGCCTGGCCGACAGGGGACTCCGCGGTGACAGCGAAGGCATCGGCGGCATCGACAAGGATCCGAGGGAGCCGGCGGCCGCGGAAGCCGCGCCTGTCAGCGCGGCGATAGGGCCCGCGCCCTGGACGCCCCCCAGACTCGGAACGCCCGAACTGGGACTGGGGGCGTCGATCCGGCCGATGCTCGAAAATCCGCCGCTGTCCGCACCTTCAGCCGAATACATCGGCATTGACGGAGCGCTTCCTCCCAGGCGTGGGCCGACTTCGGTGGAGTCGACACGACCTGTAGCCGGCTTGGGCATGTTCTCTAGAGGCGTCACCGCAAGAGACCGCGCCCCCTTTGCCTCCACCGTGTCGAGCTGAGGCTGGTCCTCGCTCGACTTGAGCGGCTTCACCCTGGCATCGGGAGCAAGCAGCGTCGTAGGCTTCTCGTCGCGCAAGCCGAAGGCGGGCGCCTCCTTCTTCCAGGCAGCCTTGTCAGGTTCGGCGTTCACGCTGCCGAAGGATGAGAAGAGCTTGTCTCGTAGCGGGGCGAACTGCTGCGGCCTGATAGCGTCGCCGCTCGGCGTCGTGAGGTTGCCGCTACGCATGGCGACTTCCTCGGCCAGCTCGCTCCGACCGCCAAGGCTCGGCGCGAGCCGCACCGGTAGGCCGAGAAAGTCCAAGGCGTTACCGCGCTTGGACTGGCCGCTTCCGGCGTCAGCCAAGGCTCCGCGTGGGTCGGACGCGCCTCCCAGGATGCCGCCCATCCCGTCGCCCATGGGCCGCTTGCCAGGCACCAGGCTGCCTCCCAGCGGCATGGCGTCGGCCTTGCCGCCCATGAAGCCGGTCGCCATCGATGAGGCGAGCGGCGCGATTCCGGCTGCGCCCGCGCCATAGCCTTGCTGGAGCAGGTTGCCCAGCAGCGATGGAGCAAGCCGCAGATTCACGGCCTGAGGGCCCAGGCTTCCGGGAGGCAAGGCCGGGTAGATGGCCCTGGCTCCTGGTGGAAGGACCGCCTTCAAATTGGCGAGTGAGGACTCGTCGACGGCCCCCGCTCCGGCCGCAAGCGTCTTCCAGTCGAACGAAACGGCCGCGCCACCCCGTTCTGCCTGCTCGCTCGCCACCTTGATC
>DATLGQ010000173.1:0-7140 GCA_035540435.1 Fimbriimonadaceae bacterium | reverse complement strand
GCAGGTGTGGGTGCGGCGGGGTCGAGGCAGATGAGCTTCCACGGGTCGGCGAGGGCAGCCGGCTTCTTGGCTGCGGGCGGCCACCGAGCTCGGCTTCGAGTTCCTCCGCAGCTCCCATGTCGCCCCCGGACCCGTGGAAGCTCATCTGCCTCGACCCCGCCGCACCCACACCTGCCCTGCTCTGGAATGGGCTGATTGGCGTGCGACTCAACCGCTTCGCCAACGGCCTCGGACAGTCATTCCTGATGATCGACGAGTACGAGACGCAGGGCGAGGAGAAGATTCGGCCGCTTCCGAACCCGCTCTCGTTGGTTGTGGATGAAGCCTCGAACGAGCTTGGCGTGGTCTCGCGGGTGAGCGAGTATCGGCAGGAGCTGGACATGCGGACGGGCATCCTGACCACGCGTTGGAACGAAGCGATCGAGAACGGGACGGCGACAGTGGTCTGCGAGACGGCCATCCATCCGGACGCTCGCGTTTTGGCGCAGAAGTGGACGCTCGTTGCCGATCGCGACGCCGACTTCAGCGTTGGCCCCGCGGCTGACGTCGAAGGGATTCGCTGGCCCTCTCAGATCGGCGGCAGCGCTGCTCTCGAAGGCTTGGGTCCATCTGAAGTCAGATGGGCGTTCCGGTCCCGACAGTTGAGCGGCGGCGTTCCGAATCGACGGTTGACGCCGGCAGGGCAGCCCCTCGTCGTGGAGATGCTCTGGGGATTCGGACATTCGCCCAACTGGATGCGAATGCGGTCCGCACGGGGTGTCCTGAAGATGGGCGTTCCCCCGCTGGAGCCGCCCACCCTGACCTCATATGCCGATGTGGCCGAAGCATCGAAGCGCATTTGGGCCGAACGCTGGAGGACCGACATCGAGATCGACGGCCCGGTCGAGGACCAGCAGGCGGTGCGCTCCTTCATGTTCTATCTGCAAGGAGCGATCCATCCAAATGGCGGGATGTCCGTCTCCCCCCTGGGCCTGAGCGGCACGACCTACAACGGGCACGTGTTCTGGGACGCCGACATCTGGGTCTTCCCCGCGTTGGCGCTGATCAACCCAGAGCTCGCGCGCGCGATCCCCGAGTACCGGCTGGACATGCTCCCGCGGGCGCGTGAGAACTACCGCGAATGGCTCGCGGCAGGTCGCCCCACGGCCTCCGATCAGGTTGCAGGCTCCATTCGACCTGGTTTCGACAACACGCCCGGAGCGATGTTCCCTTGGGAGTCGAGCGTATCGGGGCGGGAGACGGTGATCGGCAACACACGCCATGAACATCATGTCGGCGGCTCGGTCGCGCACGGTTTGGCGCTTGCGTCGTCGCTGGGGCTCGTGCCTTCTGAGGAGGCGGACGAGGCGATCGAGCAGGTGTCCGTGTTCTACATGAACCGCATCGAGAGGCGTCCGGACGGGCTGTACGACTTGAAGGGGGTCGTGAGCCCGGACGAGCACCACATCGGAGACAACGACCTCTACACGAACATCCTGGCGGGCTGGACGATCCGCGATTTCTTTTTCCGCAAGCGCGACGCCCTCACGGCGGATGCGGAGATCCCCAAGCTCCACCTGCCGCGCGACGGCCAGACTCTTTTGAGCTACGACAACGACCGCCTGCGAGGTTATAAGCAGGCGGCGGCGGTCTTGTCCATCTATCCGCTCCAGCATCAGCAGGCCGAACGGGAGGCCCGGGCGATGATGGAGCGGTTTGAATCCAAGGTGATCAAGAACGGTCCAGCGATGAGCGACTCCGTGCACGCGTTGATCTGGGCGCGTCTCGGCGAGACGGAGAGGGCTTACGAGGTGTGGCGTCGGTCATGGCGGGAGTTCGCGAACCACCCGCTGCTGCTGTTCTCCGAGAAGCGCTCGCGCGACGTGACCTACTTCACGACCGGCGCCGGCGGGTGTCTGCAGACGGTGATCTACGGATTCCTGGGCTTTCGGCTCGATGAGAAGCCACAACCGGGCGCAAATTGGTCACAATCATTGTTGGGCGGAAAGGTGCTTTCGATCAAACCGAACCTGTCGCCCCAGTGGAAGTCTGTGAAGTTCAAGAACTTCGAGATCTTGGGTAAGAGATACACTCTGACCGCCACCCACGACGCCTCGGCCGTCGTCGCTGAAACACAAGGAGACCGCTAAGCCATGCCCAATGTCGTTCTGACCGTCGATTGCGAAGCCGCCCACCACGACCGTTGCTACACCGGCGACTACATCAAGGTCATGGAGGAGGAGTTCGTGCCGGCGACGTGGCTCATCCACGTCAGCCTGAAGGACCCCAGCGCGAACACGAACCTTTACTACCACGAGTACGCGCACAAGATCCCCAACTGGCATGAGTTGGGTATGAAGGTCAACTTCGAGAACGAGCGCGGCTACATCGAGGACGAGAAGGAGCGGGGCAACGTGCTCTGGATCGCCAAGGACACCCTCAAGAGCCACCTCATCAAGTGCACGAGCTTCCGGGCGGGCTGCTTCGCCCTGTTGCCCTCGGACATCAAGTACCTGGAGGACATGGGCATCCTCGTCGACAGTTCGGTGGTTCCCGACTCGGACTACAAGATGTTCGTGGACTGGACCGGCGCGCCGCACGAGCCTTACCACAGCCATCGTGACGACCTGAAGAAGGAAGGAGACAGCCGGATCCTTCATATGCCGATCGCTACTCACGAAGGCAAGCACGGATATCTCGATTTAGGCTTCGACGCGCTGGCGCCGCTGTTCGAGGCGAACCTGAACCGTGAGGTCATCGTGCTGGGCATGCGCGACTACTACGACTCGGTGGATACGCTCAAGCAGACTATCCGCTACTTCCGGGAGAAGGGCGCGCACTTCACGACCTTGACCCAGGGCGCCAGCGAGCACTACGAGCACCATCCGCAGCTCGCGGCGACGCATTAACCCGCAGGAACCACTCTCCGGAACTTCATCAGGCTTGGGCCAACGCTTTGCCCATGTCCCCAGATGCCACGACGAAACAATCAGGGCATGCATGGAATCCAAAAACCTGAAGCGGCAATGGAGCAACAGGCTCGGCCGCCTCGAAATCTAAGGTTTGGAGAGAAAGATGCCTAAGAAGACCCTTGCGGCTTTAGCGGCCCTCGTCATGACCGTGCCTGTGCTCGCGCAGGATACCGGCCATGTCACGACCGAGCGGGCCACGGTCACACCCTATATGAGCGACGAGGCCATCATGCGAGATGCCCTCACCTGGCTGGACGGCTACGAGAGGTTCACGTTCCTCAAGATGATGCAGCTCCTGCCCGCCAACGACGCTCAGCTCGTCGCCAACGCGGTGCGCAACTGCCACCGACACGCCTGGGACGTCGCCTATGCCAACTGGACGCGCGTGAACCCCAACACACCGGGAACCGACGCGTTCCGGACGGCCACCGAGCGACGCACCTGGTCGCCCTGGCTGCGCAGCAACACCATCAACATCGAGCGCCACATGCTCGACCGACTCACCACCGTCGAGCGCCGACAGATGGGCGACCTCTGGAGCCGCCTCAACGAGAGCGAGAAGGACGTCATCCGCGAGATCATCCACAACTGCATGACCCAGTACGGGATGGTTAGCGACTCCGGCATGTAGCCTCGTCGTACCGGACGTTCACTTGCACCTCCGCCCCGGCTAGAGGCGGAGGTGCCTTTTGTTTTCAGCTTCGCTTCACGAGCGCGGCCGTCACATACTCGCGGCGGGTTTCGTTGTAGATCGTGTAGGGATAGGCGCCCTTGCCGTTCAGGTAGACCGTGATCCGGTCGGTGAGGGCCCACCGCAGCACGATGTTCGCCTCCGTGGGCGGGATCGTCCAGAAGCTGCCATCCGTGAGCACGAGCTCTCGAGCTCCTGGCACGAGTTGCGAGGACCGAGTGCTCGAGACGCTCGTGGCGCGGCCGTCGGGCAAATAGTTGGTCTGACCGTGGGTCCGATAGTCGCCGTACACTCGGCGGCTCAACTCGCCCACCTGTCGTTCCAGCGCCGCCACCCGCTGCTCCAGTGTGTTGCGCTCCTGGGCGGTGGACGAGGAGACCATCGCGAGCGCGCCGACCAACGTCAGGGCGAGAGTCGTCGAAATCAGGGTCCGCTTCATGCTTTTCCTCCCATCAGGCTGATGTACAGTTCGGACGCGGCGAGAGGGCATTCATTTCGAAGATGATCAAGATCGACGGAAGCTATGGAGAGGGCGGTGGCCAGATCGTTCGGACCAGCGTGGCCCTTGCCGCTATCACTGGGCAAGCCTGCGAAATCGTCAACGTCAGGGCCCGCCGCAGTAAGCCGGGCCTCCAGCCTCAACACCTGGCTGCGGTGAAGGCGGCGGCGGAGATATCCGACGCCACCGTGCGGGGCGGCGCAGTTGGGTCGCTGTTCCTCGCCTTCGAGCCCACGAAGCGCGCCAAGGGCGGTCGCTACGTATTCGACATCGGCACCGCCGGCTCTGCCACCCTGGTCGCGCAGACGGTGCTGGTGCCGCTGGCTCTGTCGAGCGCGCCGAGCGAGGTGCTCATCCACGGTGGCACGTACAACCCGCACGCGCCAAGCTTCGAGTTCTTCGAGCAGGTGTATCTACCCGCGCTGGCGGGCATGGGCGTTCGGGCCAAAGCCCTGAGCGAGCGGGCCGGCTACTACCCGAAGGGTGGCGGCGAGATCAGGCTAGAAATAGAACCGTGCAGCGACTTGCAGCCGATCCACTTGCCGGTGCGGGGGCCACTCCAATCTTTGCGCGCGACGATCGTGACTTCGGAGTTGCCGGACGAGGTGGCGGATCGAGGGTCGTCCACGATCGCGTCTTCCCTGCCACGAGCCGTGCTCGAAGTGCGGCGAAAGCCGGCGCTAGGAGCCGGAGCCTCCGTACACCTAACTGGCGTGTACGAGCGCGCGGCTGTCGGGTTCACCGCACTCGGCGAGCGCGGCAAGAGGATGGAGCGGGTCGCAGAAGACGCCATTCAGCTCTATCAGAGCTTCGAGGCCTCCGCAGGTGCGGTGGACGAGCACTTGGCCGACCAGCTCGTACTGCCGGCGGCGCTGGCATGCGGACCGAGCCTGTGGACGACCGCTCATGCGACGGAGCACTTGCGGTCGGTTTTGTGGCTGGTTTCCCAGTTTCTGCCGGTAGAGGCAGCTCTGGAAGCGGGAGAGGTTCCGACGATCACGATGCGTCCAAACCCTTGGACCGAAGCGTGAGAAGAGGAAAAACGAGAAGATTTTGCGCGATTTCGCGCAAAAGGAAAAGCTTGTATATCTTCCTTATCTCGGGCTGAGTGGCCGAGGTTCCCCATATCTCAGGATAAATAAGTTTGCAATTCACCTGGCGGTCAAAGTAGAGTCTCCCCTGTCCAAACCACGCAAGAGGAGGTTCCAAATGCGCGTGAATGGAATTTTTTGCTTGGCTGCAGCCATGATGGCGATGCTCGCATCCGCAAGCGGAGTGAGACAGTCGGGTGACGCAGAAAAAGGGGATAGCGTTCGGGTGGAGGTCGAGAAGATCCCATTCGAGGTCAAATACGAATTCAGCCGCACCGTCGGGCCTGGGCGTGTCGTCAAGGTCCAAAACGGTGAGCACGGCGAGATCCGTCGTACCTACCAGGTCCACTTCAAAGACGGCAAGCCGGTTGGCAAGACGCTCATAGAAACCGAGCGTGTCGAGCCGAAGACGGCCCTTTTCTACATGGGGAGAAAGGGCTACACGGTCAGCCGAAGCGCCAGCTACAAGCGCAAGGAGGTGAGGGTCATGACCGCGACGGCCTACGATCCCAGCCCCCGCACCATCGGTCGCGGCGCCACTGGGAGGACCGCCACCGGGCTTTGGGCAGGCTACGGCCACGTCGCCGTGGATCCGAGGGTGATTCCGCTTGGGACGCGCGTGTTCGTCGAGGGCTACGGCTTCGCCATCGCCAGCGACACCGGCGGCGCCATCAAAGGGAATAAGATCGACTTGTGCTACAACGACCGGGCGACGGCGCTCCGATTCGGCCGGAAGAAGGTGACGGTCCACATCTTCCACCGCTAGATCTCCTAGCTCCCGGCGCTCTCAAGCCCTTCTTGGCCCGGCACGGGCTTTGGGCCAAGAAGGGCCTTGGGCAGCATTTCCTGCAGTCGCGCCCGGTCGTCGAGTCGATCGTGGCGCGCGTGGTCGAGCACGGCGTGCTGGAAATCGGACCGGGACCGGGCATCCTCACCGCGCCCCTCACGGCGGTGGCGGCGCGGGTGATCGCGCTGGAGGTCGACGCCGGTATGGTCCAAGCGCTCGCCGAATCCGCCCCGGAGGCTGACGTCCGGCGCCAGGACGCGCTCCAGGCCGACCTGGCCGCGATCCTCGACGAGCTGCCCGAGCCCCGAGCCTTGGTTTCCAACTTGCCCTACTACATCACCGGACCCCTGCTTACTGCCATAGCCGGGGCCCGCGTACGCTTCTCCAAGGCGGTGCTCATGATGCAAAGGGAGGTGGCCCAGCGGGTGCTCGCGGCGCCTCGTGAGCCGGCCCGTGGCTCGCTTTCGGTGTTCCTTCAGGCGCAGTTCCAGATCTCGAAGCTCGCTGACGTGCCGGCCGGCGCCTTCATGCCACCGCCGAAGGTGGACTCCACCGTGCTGGAGCTCGTTCCGTTCGAGCGCGAGTGCTCGCCCGAGTTCTTCCGGCTCATCAGGACCGGATTCACCCAGCCGCGCAAGACGCTCGTGAACAACCTGCTCGGGCTCGGCCTGTCGCGAGACGCCGTCGTGGCTGCGATCGCGCGGGCGGGACTCGGTGAGAGAGCCCGGCCGCAGGAACTTAGTTTCGAAGAGTGGGTTCGGCTTGAGGAGGCTCTGAGGTGAAGTCTTCAGGCTGGGGCGTGTCGATGTCGGCCGCGGGCTCGACTCGACCTCTCGCTCCGGTCAGCACGCCAGCCAGCACCACGATCCCGCAAAGGTAGAGGAACCAGTCTCCCAGCAGCAGGTAGATCGTGCGCCTGGTCGGCTTCCGCAACTCCGCTTGCAGGATCTCCTCGGTCCCCGATCCGGCCTCGGCCAGAATCTGTCCGCGGCCGTCCACGATCATCGAGTACGCGGTGGTTTCTGCCCTAACGATGCCGAGCCCGGTTTCGGCGGCCCGGAACGGGGTGTAGGCGGCATGCACCGCCTGAACAAAGCCGTAAGGGGCCACCGGATCGAGCG
>DATLGQ010000172.1:0-5214 GCA_035540435.1 Fimbriimonadaceae bacterium | reverse complement strand
AGCCGACAGGGTTCATGCTGGAAGAGACCACCGTGTTCCTCCTCGAGTCGTTGCTGTGGAAGGTGCTTCTCGAGGATGGCGCGGTGGTCACTCATATCGAGGGAACCACCGCCCCGTACACCACTGATCTGGACACTAACCCGCTACCGGAAGGATGCGTTTCCGCGGAAACGTTCGAGGAGCAGCCGACATCGGTAGTCCGTCAGCATCTGCCTGGATCTACGCTCCAGGAGCAAGGTTCTCCCGCTGCTTCCGCAGCAATATCTCAGTGCGTGGTGTGGTTAAGACGGGGTTCGGTACGCAGGTAGACGGCCAACCAGCGGGAGTCAGATCAAGCGTGCGAGGAAGGACTGCGTCCTAGCGTGCTTAGGAGACGTTAGGACGTCGGCCGGATTTCCCTGTTCGACGATGACCCCGCCGTCGATGAACACGACCCGGTCTGCGACTTCGCGAGCGAACGACATCTCATGAGTCACGACGATCATGCTGAGCCCACCGATCGCCAGTGCGCGCATGACTTCAAGAACCTCCCCGACTAGCTCTGGGTCGAGTGCGGACGTGGGCTCGTCGAACAGCATGACCTGCGGGTCCATGGCAAGAGCACGGGCTATGGCCACCCGCTGCTGCTGGCCACCGGACAGTTGCGATGGATATCGATCGCCGTATTCCCCGAGCCCCACCTGTGTTAGCAGCTCGCCAGCTCGTTGACGTGCGGCCGATGGCGCATCGCCGCGCACCTGGACGGGGGCCTCCATCACATTTTCCGTCGCTGTCAGATGCGGAAACAGATTGAAGCGTTGGAAGACCATGCCGATGCGCGCTCGCTGGCGGGCAAGCTCTCGGGGCCGAAGCTCGCGCAAACGCTTGCCTTCAGCCCGACACCCGACGAGTTCACCCGCAAGGCGGACGGTGCCCGAATCAGGCACCTCGAGGTGGTTCAGACACCGCAGGAGCGTGCTCTTGCCCGAGCCCGACGGGCCGATGATGCAGACCACCTCGCCCTTGGCGATCTCCAGGTCAATCCCCTTCAGAACCTCGACCGCCCCGAAGTTCTTGTGGAGGTTGTCGATCTGGACGAGCGGAGCGGTGGTGGTGCTCGTCATCCTTTTGCGCCTCCCATGACGCCACGTGTGTTGCGCACTGCGACCCCCGAGGAGAACCGGCGCTCGACCTGGCGCTGGCCGACCATAAGGACCGACGTCGCAACGAGGTACCAAAGCGAGGCGACGATGAGCAGCGGGATCACCTCGAACGTTCGTGAAGCAATGATCTGAGTCGAGTACAGCAGTTCGGGCAGGGCGATGACACTGACCAGTGACGTGTACTTCAGCATGGAGATCGTCTCGTTGCCGGTTGGCGGGATGATGACGCGCATCGCCTGCGGCAAGATGATCCGACGAAACGACTTACCGTTCGTCATCCCTAACGACGCTGCAGCTTCGCGCTGCCCGTTGTCGACCGACGAGATCCCCGCCCGCACGATCTCAGCCATATATGCGGCTTCGTTGAGGCCCAACCCCAGCACCGCTGCCGTGAACGGGTTGATCAACGCGTTTGAGGATCCGCTGACGAAGTCGGGGCCGAACGGTATCCCCAGGGACAGCGTCGGGTACAGCGCCGCGAGGTTGAACCAGAAGATCAACTGCACGAGAACAGGCGTACCGCGAAACCCCCACACGTAGAACCATGAGGCACCGGCGAGGAGCGGGTTCGCCGAGAGGCGCATCGCGCCGATTATCAGCCCGAGAGAAACCGCGACGAGCATGCACAGAGCCGTCAGCTGCACCGTTCGCCACAGACCCGCCAGCACGGCGGGATCAAACATGTACGAGGCGACCGTGGCCCACTCGAAGCGCGGGTTGGTTAGCAGCGTGTTGACGGCCATCGCCGCGAGGACGGTGAGGAACGCGGCGCCGACCCAGGTTGCGGGTCGGCGCCGCGCGATGACGGAGTGGCTCTGGGGGGTGTCCGCTCCGCCGAGATTACCGAAGGTCACTCGCTGGTCCCGTCGTTGATCGTCGCCTCCTCGACCCCGTTGTCGTTGAGGCCGTACTCCGAAAGAATTTCCTCATATCGGCCGGAGTCGATGACGGCCTGGAGGGCGTCGCGGATGCTTTGCGCAGCGCCGCTGTCTTTGCGAACGCCCAATCCGACCTTGCCGGCGTTGAACACTTCGCCGACCGCCTTGAACACGTCGGGCTGCGCGTTCGCCAGGTATGCCCACTGGGCGGGGTCTCCGAGTGCCACCTCAACGCGTCCGCTCTGCAGTGCTGTGGTCGCGTTGGCGAAGCTGGGGAAGACCTGCACGTCGATTGGGTCGTCGCTGCAGTCACCTTCATTGGTTTCTTGAGCGGCGGCTTCCTCGGCAGAGCCGCGCAGCACCGCCACCGGCAGCCCACACAGGTCAGCGAGGACGTTGACGTCAGGGGCGCCCTCTGCGCGCACCAGCATCCCGGATCCGGTAACGAGATAGTCGACGAAGTCGACCTGCTCGCGGCGAACTTCAGTGTCAAGCATGGCAGAGGCGATCATGTCGATCCGCTGCGACTCGAGCCCTGGGATGAGTGTGTCGAATCCGACGTTGACGAACTCAACCTCCATGCCCAACTCCTCGGCGACCGCGGTTGCGATGTCTGGGTCAAGCCCTTCGATTTCGCTTTGACCTTCTGCCAGCGAGGTCCAGGGCAGCCCGATCGTCGCGTCAGTTCCGACCTGCAAGACACCGTCGTCACCAAAGGCCGCGCCACCTTCGGCGTTCGTTGCGGCGGCAGATGGATCGGCCGCGGCCTCGGTGGTACCTGCACTGGTATCGCCGCCACCCCCGCCACAGGCAGCGAGCACAAGGCTTGTTGCCAAGGCGCTGAGAACGGTCAGGAAACGCTTCGTCATCTTCATATCTCCGTTTAGTCCTCGGTGATGGGGGTCGGGTCGTAACCGCGCCAACCATCGGCGCCTTTGGTGCGAAGGAAGTAGCCGGCCAAGAAGCTCAACATCGCTGTTGTCATCGCGCGGCCGGTGATCGCTGACACGTCTCGGAACGGGTCGTGTTCCACGAAGTCAATGGCCTTGACCTTCGGGTCTTGACCAAGCGCGAACAGCGCGTCGAACAGGTCGGTGGGATGAATTCCCTCAGCCGTGGCCGCACCTGTGCCGGGGGTGTACGCGGCTTCCATGACGTCCACGTCGACGGTGACGTAGATCGCATCCACGTCCGCCCCAGCGATTGCACGCGTCTGCTCAACGATGCGATCCATGCCGGTGCGCCGGACCTGACGCCCCGTGAAGATCGTGCCGCCGTGGCCTTCGACCCAGCGCTTGTAGTAGCTGGCGTTCATGAACCCGGAAATGCCGACCTGCACCAGGTTCCGCCCGGAGATCTGGTTGCCGAACTGCAGCAGTTGACGAATCGGTGTGCCGTTGGTCGGACCGTGGTCGAGCACGCGGACGTCGTTGTGGGCATCGAAGTGGATAAGCCCAACACGCTGATCAGGGTGAGCCCGGCAGTAGGCACGGGCGCTTGGGGCCGTGACGGCGTGGTCGCCGCCGACGAGGATGATGAAAGGCAGGTCGTCCCGTTGCCACAGCGCCGTCATCGCGTCTTCGATGCGGCCCAAGGCGGTCTGCGGTTCCATGACGGGGATCGCTATGTCGCCGAGGTCGCGGACGGTCAGGTCGTGGATGTCCACGTCAAGGTCCGGCGAGTAGGTCGTGAAACCGGGCAGCGAGAGACGAAACGCATCAGGGGCAGCGAAGCAGTTCGTCGGCAGAATCGACGTCTGGCTAAGACCCGCAGCGACGACGCCAACGTCCAGCGGCGACGAGAAGTCCCAGCGGCGCAGCCAGTTGGCGACGCGCGGCTCGTGGCGATCCTCGAAACGAGCATTGACTTGTAGATGGGGCGGGAGCAGGTGCGGGATGTCGTGCACCGGGGATTGCGACGTCAAGAGAAGTTCTCCGAGATGGTTGTGGCCGAAATGGTGGCCGACTATGGTCAGACACACCACAAAGTGTCAATGACCTGGGAGGATCTCTGACGCTATGCCGCCTGGCATGGATGATCTCTCAAATCACAGCGGCACCCCGGTCCCCAATCGGGGGATCCTCCCGAGGCTGGAGGGACTCGCACCCGACGAGGGTGACCTCCTGCTCGCGTTGGCCGACAACGCGCGGCTGTCGAACGCCGCCCTCGCCCGTCGGCTGCAGACGCCTGCCTCTTCGTCTTTCAACCGCCTGAACAGCTTGATCAAGCGCGGCATCGTGTCCGGCTTTCACACCGTGGTTGACCGGCGCAAGCTCGGGCTGACCCTTGATGTGCTGGTCGGCATCGAACTGCACGATCAACAGGAGGCGCATGTAGAGGTTGTCACCCGCGCGGCCCGACAACTTCCGCACGTATCAGCGATCCTGCGAGCATCCGGACGCTACGACCTGCTCGTACAAGCCGTAATCACGTCGACGGAAGTGCTTGTCAGCGAGGTGATCGAACCGCTGTCGTCGCTCCCCCCGGTACGTCGAACAGACACCTCATTGATCGCCGAACATTGGCGCCGGCCAAGCCTGTTCGGATCGTTCGTTCGCTTCTGAGGAGGACCCTGCGGCTCTTGGATACCAACGCCAACAGCGTGGCTCTGACTCGAAGCTCCGAAAGATTGGGCTGGCAGCGGGACCAGGTGACGCAGCAGAGGCTCGTCGCCGTTGGTAAGAGTGAGGGTGAGGTAGCTCGCGTCCGCGGCAACGGCCGGGACGAACGTTCTGCGCATGAGGCGGAGGTGCCCACCCCCACCTCCACCTCCACCTCCACCTCGCCGAGCCCCGTAGGCCCGGCCGAAGTCATCTCCCACAGATAAATCGTGAGCAAGAAGACCTGAAAGTTCCATGGCACCTCAAGCTCCACGCCAACAGGGACGACGTGACGGAGTGACTGGCGGGGCCGTTCGTCGAACGGCATCCGTCGGATGTTGCCGGATCCGGGCTCGCGGCGCAGCCGATATCAAATGGATGCCGCGCGTCACCAGCGTGGTCGTCGACGCGCCAGGCCCGTCAGCCGTCGCTGGAGAAATTGCTCGTAGTCGCTGAGGACACGTCGCAGCTGTATGCGCTCACGTTCAGCTCTGGCCGCGGCGTCCGACTCCATGTCCACGACGTTGTCCTCGTCATCGACGCCGGCCGCCTCCTGTAGCCATTCCTCCCATTGCCACAGGAAATGTTGAATCG
>DATLGQ010000171.1:0-2845 GCA_035540435.1 Fimbriimonadaceae bacterium | reverse complement strand
GGGCTGGGTGGCGTCGCACTTCGCGGCGGCCGTGGTGGGGGTGCTGGTGGTACCCCTATTCATCTGGGCGCCGGCGGTGGCGGGCCTCATCCTGGGGGAGAAGCCTCTGATGGTGGCGGCGGCGGCGGAGCTCATTCGCTGGCTTTGCGTGACGGAGATCGGCTTCGCCTACGCGATGGTGACGATCGGGGCGCTGCAGGGAGCGGGCGATACGGTCCGGCCGATGTGGATAACGGTCATCGCGCTGTGGGGCCTGCGGGTTCCGCTGTCTTGGGCTCTGGCCCTGCCGCTGGGGTTGGGCGGCACGGGCGCGTGGATCGGGATGAGCGTCACGCAGGCGATTCAGGGCGTGATGGCGGTTATCGCCTTCAAGCAGGGAAAGTGGAAGCTGAAGGAAGTGTAGGGCCCATACTGGGCTATGAACATCGAGGCTCGCGGCTATGCGCATCCGGATCGGCTGGTTTCCACGGAGTGGGTTGCGGAGCATCTGGACGACCTGTCGGTCCGAATCGTGGAGTCGAACGAGGACCCGCTGCTGTATCCGTCGGGGCACATCCCGAACGCGGTCGAGGTGGACTGGACGCGCGATCTGAACGATCCGCTCCGGCGCGACTACTTGGACCGTGACGGCTTCGAGCGGCTGGCATCGCGGATCGGGATCACGCCCGAGACGACGGTGGTGTTCTATGGCGACCGGAACAACTGGTGGGCTGCGTATGCGCTGTGGGTTTTCAGCCTATTCGGGCACCGCAACTCGAAGGTCATGGACGGCGGTCGTAGCAAGTGGGTCGCAGAAGGCCGGCCGCTGGTGAAGGAGGTGCCTTCCTTCCCTGCCACCCAGTACCGGGCGCAGGAGCGTGACGACCAGACCGAGCGGGCGTTTCGGGATGACGTTCTGCGGCATCTCGAATCGCGTGGAAAGTTGGTGGACGTGCGCAGCCCGCAGGAGTACAGCGGCGAGCGGCTGCATATGCCTGAGTTTCCGAACGAGGGGGCGTTGCGAGGCGGGCACATCCCCACCGCCAAGAACGTACCGTGGGCACGGGCGGTGAATCCGGAGGACGGTACCTTCAAGACTGCGGACGAGCTGCGGGCGATCTATGAGGGCGAGGCAGGGCTTTCGCCGGAGGACGAGGTGATCGCGTACTGCCGGATCGGGGAGCGAAGCAGCCACACCTGGTTCGTGCTGAAGCACCTGCTGGGTTACCCGAACGTGCGGAACTACGACGGGAGCTGGACGGAGTGGGGGAATCTGGTTGGCGCACCGATCGAGCGCTGATGGTGCCGATGAGGCGCGGGTGTGTGCAACACTCGCGCTGTGGACGCGGAGATTTCGCTGATCGTCGAGCTGATGGGTCCAGGGTTCATCAGGAGCCGCGACGATCTCATCAAGATCGACATGACGGAGGTCTCGCGGGCGACGGTGGTGCTGACGGCGAAGCGACCGCGCCCCTGGACTCCTGAGGACCCGATCCGTGCGGATCTTCACGATCACCCGAACCGGCTGAGCGACTTCTTCGAGTTCCTCGATACGGTTCAGCCAGGGCCGGTGAACATCGAAGTCATCTTTCTGGGCGAGTCAGAGCACATGCGGCTCTAGCGTCCTCCCAGCCCGCTGAGGGTGACCCCCTCGATGAAGTAGCGCTGCAGGAAGAAGAACACGAGCAGCACCGGAAGGATGGCCATCGTCGCGAAGGCCATCAGGAGCCCTGGTTCCCCGCCGCGCTCGCCCTGGAAGAGCTGGAGCGCGTAGCTGATCGGCATGTTCTCGGGCGAGTTGATGTAGATGAGCGGGCCCATGAAGTTGTTCCAGGCGCCCATGAAAGTCCAGATGGCGATGACGGCCAACGCCGGCTTGATCTGGGGCAGCATCACCTGCCAGAAGGTCTTGAGGTAGGAGGCGCCATCGATCTTGGCCGCGTCCTCCAACTCCATCGGGATGCCGAGGAAGAACTGTCGGAGAAGGAAGACGTTGAACGCGCTGGCGAAGAAGGCGGGAGCCCATAGGGGCAGGAGGGTGTCGATCCAGCCCAGGTAGCGAAAAATCAGGAACTGGGGCAGCAGCGTGACGGCCGCCGGCAGCATCATGGTCGACAGCAAAATCGCGAACAGCAGCTCTCGCCCTGGGAACTTCATGCGGGAGAACCCGTAGGCCACGATGGAGCTCGACAGGAGCGCGCCGAGCACGCTCAGGATCACGATGATGAGGGTGTTCCTCACGTACACGAGCCCGCGATTCGTCTCCGGCGGCAGGTAGCTGAGCGCCTCTGGATAGTTCTGCAGCCGGAGACCCACTTCTCGCACTGGCTCGACCTGCGCGGGTTCGAACACGCGCTCCTGGCCCTTGAGCGCGGCAGGCTCTAGCGCCTGCACCCGTCGGCGCCCGTCCTCCAGGTTCTCCACGACCATGCCGCGCGCTGTGGTGCCATCCCAGCTCACCGTCACGAGCGGCACCTCACGCGGGACCTCTCGCAAAGAGTCGGGATCAGCCTCGAAGATTGTGCCGCGGATAGCGAAAGGCTCCACGATGTCGATGCGCACCAGTGCGCCGGCTCGACCAACGTCGAAACCACGAACCGTCTGCCCCTGGTACTGACTCTCGTAATACGGGTTCTTGGGATCGCGGTAGGGCACGGTCTGCTGAACCCGAGGCACCCAGACGATGCCGTGAGGTGAGGACATATCTCGGTCCTCCTTGAAGCTCGTGGTCACCAGGAACGCGAAGGGGAGCCCGAACACGATCGAGCCCGCGACCAAGGCCAGGTGATTGACCGCCGACTTGGCCAGACCGCGCGTGTGGGCATAGCGAGCGGCGACGACCATTGCGACCGCAGCGGCCACGAAC
>DATLGQ010000170.1:0-1730 GCA_035540435.1 Fimbriimonadaceae bacterium | reverse complement strand
GATGTGGGGGTGCCTGAGGCGGCTGATCGTCTCCAGCGCCCGAACGAAGCGACGCGATTCGGAGGCGCTGCCGAGCTTCACCCGGTGCGCCACGTGCGACGATTGATCCTGCTCGTTGAACGCCAGCCACCGCTCGCCGATCGAGCCAAGGTCCAGCCGCCTCACCAGTCGAAAGGGTCCGATGCGCAGGCGTTCCACGCGAACTTCCATCCAGATTCCTCTCGGGCGCTGGTACTACCGCACCTGCGCCAAGGACATGAACCGGGTTTCACAACCCAAGCTTACTCTAGCGATCCCGAGTGAAATCGGCGAGCAGGCCTTGCCCTCGCCACAAACCGAACATATCCGATCACCCTCCGAACGCCGGGGCGCTGCATTCGCCCGGCGTTCCCTCCGCCGAGGCCGCAGAAGCCCCGAACCTATGATGCGATCGTAATGGGCAGCATGCACTCATCCAGCCCATCTCCGCTTGCGTTCACCAGCTGAATCCGGAGGGTTTCCGATGACCACCGCCCCTGCGAAGCCGTCCACCGCCCCCGCAACCGGGACCGACCCCCTCAAGCTCATCGACGTCGACCACGTCCGCTTCTACTGCGGCAACGCCAAGCAGGCCGCCTACTTCTACGCCTTCGCCTTCGGCTTCCAGATCGAGCAGCTCCAGGACCTCACCACCGGCTCTCGCGAAGAAGCCTCCTGGCTCCTCACCCAGGGCAACATCCGCTTCATCCTCACCAGCGGCCTCACCAAGGACCACCCGGCCTCGCGCGAGGTCATGCTCTACGGCGACGGCGTCAAGGATGTCGCCTTCACCGTCTTCAACGCCGAGAAGGCCTACGAGAAGGCCCTGAAGAACGGCGGCGCCTCCGCCCAGGAGCCGACCACCATCTCCGACGAGCACGGCAGCATCACCACCGCCGCGATCAAGACCTACGGCCGCTGCATCCACACCTTCGTCAGCCGCACCGGCGCCTACGACCTGGTGAACGTCAAGAAGGGCGGCCTCTTCGCCCCGCGCTTCCGCCGCGTCGAGGGCCTCCCCGTCAACGACTACAACCGCCAGAACCCCTGCGGCCTCAAGTACGTCGACCACCTCGTCGGCAACGTCGAAGAAGGCAAGATGAACCACTGGGTCGCCTTCTACGAGAACGTCCTCGAGTTCTCGATGTTCAAGCACTTCGACGACAAGGACATCTCGACCGAGTACTCAGCGCTCATGTCCAAGGTCATGGCCAGCGGCAACAACCTGATCAAGATGCCCATCAACGAGCCCGCCCAGGGCAAGAAGAAGAGCCAGATCCAGGAATACCTCGACTGGCACGAGAACACCCCCGGCGTCCAGCACCTGGCCCTCCGCACCGACGATGAGCTGCACTCGATCTCCGAGCTGCGCCGCCGCGGCGTCGAGTTCCTCGCCATCCCCGAGACCTACTACGAGATCGTCTGGGACCGCGTGAACAAGATGCTCACCGAGCACGGCCACACGCCGGTGAAGGAGGACCACCGCAAGGTCAAGGACCTGGGCATCCTCGTCGACGCCGACGATGAGGGCTACCTCCTCCAGCTCTTCACCAAGCCCCTCCAGGACCGCCCGACGCTCTTCTTCGAGATCATCTGCCGGCGCGGCTCACAGTCCTTCGGCAAGGGCAACTTCAAGGCCCTCTTCCAAAGCCTGGAACTGGAGCAGGAGCGGCGGGGGAATCTGTAGCCCGACGGCTCGCGCCGCCGGTACC
>DATLGQ010000169.1:0-4773 GCA_035540435.1 Fimbriimonadaceae bacterium | reverse complement strand
GCCCCGGCTAGATTCTCGGTGAGAATGCTGGCTCTTGTTAGGTTATTCCATAGAGACGGCTTTTGGCTCCGAATCATTGGTCAGAAATCGGAGCTATCGATCCGCTGGCGGAGGGATTTCAGCACCCTGCCCCGCTCGCGGGCCGGAGGGAAAACCCCCAGGGGGCGGTGGCGCCTTGATCGCGCTCGCAGGCACTTCCGCAGTGGTGTTAGCCCGGAGCAGGAGGAAGGCGACCAAAATGACCGCGGCCGCGATGATCGCAGTGAAGGCGGCTGGATGGATCTCCTTTTTCATCCCGTCGCCCACTATTGATCTCCAGGGCCGGGGAAGCTGCCGCCGGGAGGAGGCGGAGCCTTGATCTCTTCGGTAGTGACGGTGCCCGAGCCGCCTCCTCGAAGGGCAAAGAACAGCACGATGCCGATGACGATTGCCAGGATCACGCCGATCAGGACGGGCGAGATTTCCTTCTTCATGTTTCGTTTGACTCCTTTGAAGCAAAGAAGGGGCAGGCATCTCTGCCTGCCCCTTAAGGGAGTTTAGTGGTTAGTCCTGGCAGGACATGTCAGCCGACCAGGGGTAGTAGATCTCGCGGTAGAACTTGTAGCGACAGTCGCCGGCCTCACGGGCACGAGGAGCTCGGAACACGCCGTCCAGATCGTTCTCCGAGCGATAGCGCGCGCTGGTGTCCATTCGCAGGGTGTTCATGCCCTGGTTGTAGCTGAAGCGCAATCGCTTGTACTCGTTGTCCTGACGGTTGGCGCCGGGCACCCACCAGGCGTTATCGCCGCCAGGGCCACCAGTGAAGTTCTTCACTTCGTAAACTACGATGCGCTCGCTCGGGTTCTTGTGGCTGTCCACGTTCCAGGGAATGATGGGGCCGCCAGTCTGGATCGCTGTGCTGACGACGTGGCCATAGACCGAGATGCCGTAGCTCTTGTTGGCATACTCCAGGTCGGGGTTCTGAGGGGTCGCGGTCCAGGAGCCTGCGGCGAGGGAGTGGCCCGGTGCCTTGAAGAGTCCCTCCGACTTGATGTAGGGCATGATCCAGCCCGACCAGGTGAATGGGACGTAGGTGGCGCCATTGGGGAACGTCCAGTCGGTGTCCCGAATAGACATGCCATCCCACTCGTCCCAATACATGCGCAGCGCGAGACCAAGCTGCTTCATGTTGGAGAGCGAGCCGGTCTTCTGGGCCGCATTCTTGGCCTGGGCGAAAACGGGGAAAAGGATCGCTGCCAGGATCGCGATGATTGCGATCACGACGAGCAGCTCGATCAGGGTAAAGGCTTTTCGACTTCGATTCATGTTGCTCCTATGCAATGCCGGGCGCAGGGAAAGGCAATCAAGACATATAGTGTTGCTCACACTAGGGAAACCAAAATATACACCACCTACGGCTTCGGCTCCTTGTCAGGTTCCGAGCGTTTCTACGCCAAAGCAAGTAAAAATGCTTGCTCTTAGTGTCCGCTCGCGACAAAATCGGCGACAAAAAGGTTCGTCTCGCCGCGGACCTTGGCGTTTCGGTTGCTCGCCCAAATGAGCCTCTGGCCATCTCGCGAGAACATGGGAAAGCCGTCGAAGTCGGCGGTGTAGGTGATCCGTCGCAGGTTGCGCCCATCCAAGTCGCACATCCAGAGTTCGAACTCCCGACCTCGCTTGTCCCCGAAGTTCGACGAGAAGATGATCTGTCGCCCGTTTGGATGTAGAAACGGAGCGAAGGACGCGGCGCCCAGCGAGGTCACCTGCCGCTTGTTGCGTCCGTCGCCGTCCATGATCCAAATCTCCAGCCTGCTCGGTCTCACCAAGTGCTGAGCCAGGAGATCCCGGTAGTCCTTCAACTCCGCGTCGCTGTCGATCGAGTCTCGCCGATAAACGATCTTTCGGCCGTCCCAGCTGACGAACGGCCCGCCGTCATAGCCAGCGTCGCGGGTGAGGCGACGGACGCTTCGTCCGTCCAGCGAAGCCCGGTAGATCTCGAGATCGCCTTCGAAGTCGCTCGTGAAGGTCAGGAACCGACCGCTTGGATCGATAGTGGTTTCGGCAATATAGTTTCCCGGCTTCGAGAGCACTGGCTCCAGTCGCCCGTCTCGCAGGTTTCGGCGGTAGAGCGCGAACTCCGGGTTGACCATCCACACGTAGCCCTTGCTCATGTCCACCGGCTTCTGGGCTCCCTCGTTGGTGGCATGGGTGCTGGAGAAGTACACCCACTCCCCGCCTGGCGAGAAGTAACCGCAGGTGCAGCGGCCCTTCCCGGTGCTCACGAGACGCTTGCCGCTGCCATCTGCGTTCATGACGAAGATCTGCTCGTCCGGATATCCAGGCTGCCGGCTTTGGAAGACGATCTGCTTGCCGTCGGCGGACCAATAGGCCTCGGCGTTTTCGCCGCCGAACGTGAGCTGCCGGATGTTCCGCAGGCTCGTCTCGCGCGGGTGCGCCTCGACGGGGGCCGAGAACGGCCAGGAGTCCATCGAGTTCTGGGAGATCGGATGCCCGAGGGCGATGAGAGAGACCAACGCGAGCATGACCTGGGATTGTCACACGGCGAGTTGCGGTTGGCGTTGCCCAAGATGACGATATGTCGCGCAACCTGTCGAAGGCTTGCGTTATCCTTGGGAGCACGAATGGCGCAAGGGCACGAGCATCTACAGGACGACGCGGACGTCGAAGCCATTTTGCACCTGGCGATCCGCAAGCAGGGCGACAGCCAGATGCTAAGAGAGCGGCTGCAGGTGACCGCCGGCGAACTCGGCATCTCTCCCGAGGCTCTGGCCGCCGCGGAACGCGAGTACCGTCAGCAGAAGGTCGTCGATGCCGAGCTCAAGGAGTACGACCGCCACCTCCGGCGCGACTTCTGGAGTCACTTCCTGACCTACGTGATCGTGAACGCGGGTCTATCGCTCATCAATCTGGTCACCGGCTCCAGCCATTTTTGGGCCCTGTATCCGATCATCGGGTGGGGCATCGCGGTGGCCATCCACGCCGCGGAAACCTTCAACAAGAACGACGAGGAGTACCAGAAGGGCTTCCGCAAGTGGCAGAAGAAGCGCCGTCGCCGACAAAGGGACATCGACGACGACGACGATGACGACGATTGATCGAGGTCCTAGAGCCCTGGCCCGAACAGCATCGCGTTGAGCAGCAACCGATGCAGCCCAGGCCACATGGCCCTATCCAGCGGATCTTGAGTGAAGACCACCACCCGCCCACGACCTACCGGCTCTTCGTGCAACCACACCGCGCCCGCCAACAGCTTCTCCGTCTCGTCGGGCCACACCCAGCCGCTCAGCAGTTTCGTCGTGTTCTCATCGGCATCGAACGTAACCACCGAGCCCCCCTCCTTCTTCGCCCTGTAAAACCGAGAGCCATCGACTGGCACGGCGATCTCGCTCCGCCCGACGCCCCAACTGAGGAAGGACCGTTGATCCAGCCGCGCCCGGAAGATCGCTCCCGGCACCGACATCGGCGCCGGATCCTGCTTCACCTGCTCGAGGGAAACCAGCCGCCCATCGCCCACCGCCCACTGGGGGTTCCCCAGCACCACCAGGCAGCCTCCCTGCCGCACCCACTCCCGCAGCCGGTCCGGGATCGAGCCCAAGTTCGACGGCACGAGGATGCAGGAATAGCGCGACAAGTCACCCGACAGGGCTCCGGTGGCCAGCGGCGTGTAGGGCATCTTGAACACCCGGTCGAACACGTACCAGGCGTAGGGGAAGTCGGCGTTCAAGCCCCCTGAGCCGAACACGATGCCGATCTCCGGCCGAGCCAGCGGCCGCACCGACCAGGAACCGGGGCCATCGGCGCCACTGCCGGGATAGGCCGTGGAAACGTTCACGAACGGGAGCCCGGAACGCCGGACCTTCTCGAAAGCGTCCGGGTCGTTGCGACCTCGCAGTACCATCACCGTTCCGGGGGGCAAATTCATGGAGCCGGCGCTGCTCGCCCGGGTGATCACCGCCGCCCGCACGTCCTGCCTCAGCAACTCCGCCAACTTGACCATCTCGCGGTCGTCGCTGGGGAAGTGCGCCCAGCCGGTCCCCTCATCCACTAACGACGGCGGCACCTCACGAGCAATCTCCGCGCCGGCCACGATGATCGGTGCCAGTTCTTCGCTGTGGTAGGCGTTCAGGCCGAACAGGTAGATCAGAGACCAGCCCGTCATGTCATAGAAGTCGAAATCGTCGGGCGCCGGGTACTTCTCTTCTTTGCGCCGCTCCTCGCGCTTCCGCAACTGCTGCTTGATGAACTCCGGTTCGAAATCACTCCCCCGCTCCAACAGCGCCTTGGCAAGGGGCCCTTGCGGCTGGGCCAAGTCGATAATCATCGAAGCAGCCGGAACCTCGACCAGCTTCGTCTCGCCGCTCCAGTAGTCGGTCATCGTCTGCCGGTAGCTTGCCGCCGCGTAAGCGACGCGGATACCGTGGCGTCCCAGAACCGTCGCCAGCTCGTCCCAGCCCGGCTGATGCGGCGGCACCACGACCTGCCTCATTTTGCCGGCGTGCTCCCCAGTGACCGCCTTCCGCTTGAACGCCACATACGAGGTCAAAAGATCGCGTCGCCGCTCGCCGGCCGCCTCGATAACCGCCAGGGCCGAGGTGAAGTGCTTCTCGATGCCGTCTCGGAGAGTGAGGATGCTGCCGTCGTTGCGCTCCCGCGCCAGAACCCGGCCGCCGTCGGTTTCATGGGTCATGCCGATGGCGCCCGTGAGACCTGCCCAGGTGTCGAGGTAGCCGGCATAGTAGAAGTCGAAGTCCTGACGGATGAAGTAGAGCCAAC
>DATLGQ010000168.1:0-7124 GCA_035540435.1 Fimbriimonadaceae bacterium | reverse complement strand
CCCCGAAGGGGTTCCGCATGTAAAGCCCAGGGTTGCGGCGAAGCCGCTACCCAGGGCTTTACATGCGGAACCCCTTCGGGGTACCGACTGTCCAGCTTAAGCCCAGAACGAATGACCCAGGGGTCGACGCTATCCTTCGACGATCCCCATATCAAGCAGCTTCAAAGGGAAGGCTTGTGGGCTGTCTGCCCGCTTCCCTGGGTAGCGGCTTCGCCGCAACCCTGGGCTTTACATGCGGAACCCCTTCGGGGTACCGACTGTCCAGCGTAAGCCCAGAACGCATGACCCAGGGGTCGACGCTGTCCTTCGACCAGCCCCGTATCAAGCCGCTTCAAAGGGAAGTGGCGCGGACGAAGGGATTCGAACCCCCAACCCCCAGTTCCGAAGACTGGTGCTCTATCCGTTGAGCTACGTCCGCGCGCGGGGCTCGAAGTGTACCTACGCCGGCCCTCTCGCAGGGGGCGAGGGTTCGTCTAAACTCCCATCGTGCGCAGGTACATGGGGCCGCAGGACCTGGCCGACAACCCTCGGGTCGCGCTGGTCAGCAACGACGCGATCGGCAACTACGTCGTGCTCACGCCGCTGATCCAGATGCTTCACGCCGAACTCTCGCCCTGGCGGCTGGACTACTATAGCGGCACCCGAACGCGTGAGTTCTGGAAGGCCGACGATCGGATCGACTTCGGCTTCCCTCTCCACGGCTCGGACCCTCGCGAGGCGGCCAAGGTTGCGCTGGACAAGGGGCCTTACGACCTGGTCGTCAACGTCGAGCAGAGCGTGTGGGCGAAGGGCTTTACAGCTCTGCTCGCCGGCGAGGACGGGCAAGTCGTCGGCCCCTGCGTGGACGCCGCCGGTCGCAAGGAGCTGCCCTTCCAGGATGACGAGCGGGGTCGGCTCTGGGAGGATAAGCGCTGGATCGCGGACGACCTCCCTGCCCAATACCCCTTCCTGCGCAGCGGCTTCATCGGGGAGATCTTTGCCCGGCTGTGCTACCTGCAGGGGGATCTGCCGCCCTACCAGGTGCCGAGCGAGGAGCCGTTCGGCGCCGTGCCCGAAGTGCTCGTCGCCACTGCCGCGAGCCTGCCGGAAAAGCTCTGGCCAATCGAGAAGTGGAAGGCGCTGCTGGGCGGGCTGGGTCGTCCCGCGGGACTGCTCGGGGCGAAGCCCTCGGCCCAGAAGGCGTTTTGGAAGGGCGCGGGTCTGGAGGAGGAGTTGGTGGAGAGCGGGCTTCTTCAAGATTTGAGAGGAGAGTTCTCGCTTCCGGAAGTGGCCGGAGCCCTCGCCAAGGCGCGCCTCGTCGTCACGATCGACAACGGCATCCTGCACCTGGCAGTAGCCGCCGGAACTCCGACCGTGGGCCTCTTTCGGCATGGCATTCACCGCTTGTGGGCCCCGCCCTCGCCGAGCCTGCACGCGATCACCCCCGGCGAAGGCGGGGAGGTGGCCGACATCTCAGTGGCCACGGTGTTGGAGGCTTGCCGGCGTGCCGCCTGAGCGGCTGCTGATCTGGCTCAAGCCGCAGTATCTGGGCGATGCGGTGATGGCGGCCCCGCTCCTCGATGCGACCGCTTCCGATCGGCCGCTCGTACTGGCAGGTCCCGCCGTGCAGCAGGTGCTGAGCCATCACCGAGACGCGGTCGAGTTCACCGACGCCGGAAGGCTCCGCGGCCTCGAAGTGCTGCGCCAGGGACTGCACCTGCGTCGGCAACGCTTCGGCCGGGTCCTCCTGGTCAACCGCAGCTTTCGTTCGGCGTTGGCGACCCGCATCGCAGGTATTCCGATTCGGGTGGGCCACGCCACCGAAGGCCGCGACCTGCTGTTGAGTCACCGCGTTCCCTATCCAGCCGACCGATACGAGGCCGAGTGCTATCTAGACCTCTGGCGCGCCCTTGGGCACGAGGCGCCGGAGGCGCGGCCCGCGCTGGAACTCACGCCGGAGGAGCGGCTCCGCGGGCAGGAACTCGCCGGCGGAGCCACTGTGGGCATCCAGCCCGGCGCTCGCTATGCCGAGAAGCAGTACCCGCTCGCCAAGCTGGCGGCGGTAGTGCAGGCACTCGTCGACGACAGCCAACGGATCGCCTTGCTGGGCGGGCCCGACGAGGTCGAGGCCTCGAGGCAGTTCCAGAAGATGTTGGACGTTCCGGTCGTGGACTTGGTTGGGCGCTGCTCGATCCGGGAGACGATGGCTTCGCTCGCTACGCTCCGGTTGATGCTCGGGAGCGACACCGGCGTCATGCACCTGGCGGTCGGCGTCGGATGCGCCACGGTAACCATCTTCGGCCCCAACCCAGCCGCCAAATGGGGCCACCCCTTCGCGCCGCACCGGGTCTTTGAAGCTCCCAAAGGGGACCCCGCCAGATTGCCGGAAAGTGCGGTGTTGGAGGGCGCGCGCAGCTTGCTGAGCCGGTTCTAGCGACGACGATGCCCAGCGAGAAGAGCGCGAGTCTGGTACAGTTTTCTGGGAGAAGCGTCTGGAGCAAGCCGATGCCCAAGAAGCTGATCTTCCTCGCCCCTGCACTTCTATTCATCTGCGGCGGATGTGATGGCAAGAAGCACGAGACGCTGATTCCCCAGGTCGTTGCCTTCGATACCAACCGCAGCTCTCTTGCCGTTGCTTTCGGCACTGTGTCGGAGGAGGCTGAGAAGCTCACCCATCGCTCGAGCCAGGAGGCGCTCGCCGGCGCCCGCCGTGCCGCCGTGGAACTTCAGTCCAAGCTCGCAGACCTGGAGCTGCCATCGGAGCTCGACCAATTGCGGTTGGCGGCTCTCCGCAGACAGGTGGAGCGCTTGGACGCCGCGATCCTCGTGCATAGCATCCGTCAGCAGTGGGAGGCGGCCCTGAAGGGGGCGGCGGCCGGGCGCGAGGGCCTGGCGGCCAAGCGGGCCGAGTTAAGGCAAAGGGACCCCGCCTTCAAGGCTCTGGACGAGAAGCTGCTCAAGGCTGAATCGGCGTACAAGGATGCGGCGAATCAGTTAGCGGCCGTGCTCAAGGCCATCGAGGAGGCCAAGAAAAGCACAAAGGCCCCGAGCTAGAAGCTCGAGGCCTTCGATCGTTTCGCTCTGTGAGCGAAGGCTACCTACTCGGGAGCCTTGGTGTCGGTGGCAGTACCCGCGGCACCGCCGTCGGTCGCGGCTTCATCCTTGTTGCATCCACCCAGAACCATGCCGACCACACTCAGAACGAGGACGATCGAAAAAATCTTCTTCACCATCTACTACACCTCCTGATTCGCTAAGCTTGACCTCTTGCGAGGTGCGAGGTTTTATGCCTCTCGCGCGGCGGTTATACCCGGTCGGCATGGAGCCGCCGAATCAACCTCAAGACGATTATAAACGAAAGGTGGTTGCGCGACCTGCAATTCTTTTCGCAGATCGTCACCTCCAGATTCAAATCTCGCGCTTGCGCCGCGCTCTTCGTCGCAACAGCAGCGCGCTCCCAAGCGCCAATGCGCCCAAAGTTCCCGGCTCCGGCACGACTGCCACCTCGAAGGCGGGCGCGTCTACGGTGTTCGAGAACTCCCACACGTCGTCTCCATTGTTGGACCCTCGCCAGGGCAGCGAGATCGACTGGGTGTTGCGGTGGAAACGATGGTATGCGGTTTCGGAGTCGGTAAAGAACTCGAACCAGTAGCGCTGGCCCGCCACGAGGGAGGGCGCTCCAGGTCCCGCCACCGCAGTGGCGATGTGGCCCGGGTCGGGTGTGCCGTCGGAGAGGTCGAAGCGAACGATCGGCGTGCCGGGCTGCCCCGCGTCGTCCAATCTGAGCCTGACCACGTAGTCCGTCGAGCCGCCTCGGTGCGAGATCGCGAAGCGCAGGTAGTCGAGTTGGCCACTCAAACTTGATTCGAACTGAAAGGTCTGCCGCCAGTTCGTGGTGCTCAGGTTATGCCCGGAGATGTAGCCCCCTGACAAGTAGGAGTCGTTGGGTGCTAACGTGGAAAACGCGATCTGACCGCTGGCCATCGACGCAGAGACCAAGCCAGCCAAAGCAAGTGAAGCTCGCACCATGTTTGCCCTCATGCGTTCAACTTTAACCAACCAGTCGCAGCTTCCGCAACTATTCTCGACAAAAAAGTAGGCTTTGAACCGTCAATCTTCATCCCATCAGAGGGCGCCCCTCCCTCGATCCGAGCACCGCCCCTAGATGGCCTTCGAGCAGCCGGAAATGAACAACCACCGACTTCGACGCGATCTAGGCTTGCTTGAAGCCATCGCGGTCGGATGGGGAGCCATCATTGGCGCCGGAATCTTCGTGGTGATCGGACTCGCTGCCGGAGTGGCCGGCAGCGGCTTCCTGCTGGGCCTGGTCCTGGCCGCAATCGTAGCCGCCTTCAACGCCCTCTCTTCGGCCCAGTTGGCCGCCAAGTACCCGACGTCGGGAGGTACCTACGAGTACGGTTATGAGCTCGTTCATCCGGTTGCCGGGTTCGCCGCGGGCTGGATGTTCCTGGCTAGCAAACTGGCAGCCGGCGGCACCGTAGCCATAGGGCTCGGCGCCTACGTCTCGCGGTACTTCCCGCTAGTCCCGCCGGTCGGAGCCTCGCTCGCAGCGGTGTTCCTCCTTGCGCTGGCCAATCTACTGGGCATTCGAAAGGCAGGTCGCCTCAACCTGGCGATCGTTGCGGTGACTCTCTTGGCGCTGGTCGTCTTTGCGTTTCGAGCAGCACCCGCGGTCGATTTCGTCCATCTTCGCCTTCCAGAGGACCTGAAAGTGGGTGAGTTGCTGCGGTCGGCAGCGCTCCTGTTCTTCGCCTACACCGGCTACGCACGGCTCGCCACTCTCGCCGAGGAGGTGCGCGATCCTGGTCGCACGATTCCGCGCGCCATCATCTTCTCGCTGGGATCTGCGACGCTCCTCTACCTCGTGGTTGCAAGCGTGGCCACGGGCGTGGTGGGCGCACCCGCGCTTGCCCAGAGCGACGCTCCGCTCGCCACCGCGGCCAAGGAGGCGAACGCGTCCTTCGCCGAGTCAGCCGTGCTCGTCGGCGCGGCCACCGCGATGTTGGGAGTCCTCCTGAGTCAGATCCTGGGAATCAGCCGCATGATGCTTGCGATGGCCAGACGAGGTGACCTGCCTTCATGGCTGGGACACGTCGACAAAGGGCGCGGAACGCCGGACGTCGCCATTGTCGTCACGACCACGGTAATCGCCGCCCTCGCCGTCATCGGAACCTTGGCCTGGGTGGTGGCAGCCGCATCTTTCACCATCCTGCTCTACTACGCGATCACGAACATCGCCGCCCTGCGGCTGGACGCGGAAGGCCGCCTCTACCCCCGCTGGATCGCATGGCTCGGCCTCCTCTCATGCCTCGGACTCGCCGCATCGCTCGACCGAAGAACCATCGCGGCCGGCTGTATGTTGTTGGCAGTCGGTCTGACCCTCAGGTTCTTGTGGCATCGCCTGGGATCACGATCTTCGTAAAATCCCCCACCAGCGCGAGCTGGGTCGCGATCGCGTTCAACAGCGCCAGCCGCGCCGCCCGGACTTCCACTTCGTCGACCATGATCATCGTCGAGTCGAAGAAGGCGTTGATTGGGCCCTCGAGCTCCTTCAGGAATCGTACGACCTCCGTCGAGTCCTCCTGTGAGAGCGCTTCGGCAAGCGGCCCCTCCAGGCGAGACACGAGCGGCCAAAGCTGCTCCCCCTCTTCCGAATCGAGCCGGCCCAGGTTCAGCCCCAGCACCGTCGGCGCAGTCGGGATCTGGATACCCTTGGCCTGCGCCGCTCTCACGATGTTGATCGGCCGCGTGGCGGTGTAGACGAACTCGGTGTCTGCGGCGAGTTCCTTCATCACCGAGATCCGGAACCGAACCCGCCGTGGCGCGGTGACATCGGCACCCAGCACCGCCTCCACCAGATCGTGGCGCGCCTCGGGCAAGAGCGCTTCGTAGCGGGACCGAAGGATCTCTTCCAGCAGCACGAAGGCCTTCGAGCGGTTCAAGTCAAAGCCCTGGGCCTCAAATCCTTCGATCGCGGAGCCAAACCAGTCCTGGAGGCTCCGAACCTCCGGCCAAAGCCAGGCGGTTTCGATCAGCATCGATGCGGAACGCCGCAAACCGAAGGGGTCGCTCGACCCGCTCGGCATGAGCCCGAGTCCCAGATAGCCCGCCAGCTTGTCGAGCTGGTCCGCTATCAGGAGCCGCAGAGCCGTCCTTCCCTCGGGAGTTTCGGGTGACCCCGCCTTCCGCAGGTCGTAATGGGCGCCGATCGCCGCGCACACGGCCTCGGGCATCCCCTCGCGCCGCGCGTATTCTCCACCGATCACGCCTTGCAGCGACGCCAGCTCGCTGACTAGGCCGCTACTGAGATCGGCCTTGGCATATCGCGCAGCCAAGCGAGCCCACTCCTGCTCGTCCTCACCGGCGCCCGTGCCCCGGGCGATGAAACCGGCCAAGGCCTCCAAGCGATCAGCCCGCTGGCGCACCGTCCCCAGCTTCTCTTGAAACACGATGCCGCTGGTCCGCTCCAGAAACTCATCCAGCGAGTGATCCAGGTCTTCGTCGTAGAAGAACTTTGCGTCGTTGAACCGAGCGTTGAGCACCCACTCGTTCCCGTCGCGCACGACCTCGTCGACCCCTGCGTTCCGAATGGAGATGAAGCGATTCATCAACTGCCCGTTTGAGCTCCGTACTGGAAAGAACCGCTCGTGCTTCGCCATCGCCGTCACGAGTACCGGTTCTGGCAGACCCAAATACTCTTCCCCGAACGTGCCCTCCAACGCGCTCGGCCACTCGGTCAGGTACACGTTCTCCTCGACCAGCGTCGGATCCAGGACCACTTCCCCGCTCGCCACCTGCGCCGACTCGCTTCGAATCTGGGCCTCCCGCGCCGCCGGATCGGGCTCGACCTTCGCCTTCCGCAGTTTCTGAAGCAAATCGCTTCGATCCTTCACCTTGAATTCGGCGGGCGCGTAGAAGCGATGCCCACGGCTTCGATTTCCGCTCGAGACTCCCTCGATTTCAAACGGGACGACCTCGCCCCCTAAAAGCGCCACGATCCACCGGATGGGACGCGCAAATCGCATACGCGAAGACCCCCACCGCATCGTTTTGTCGAAGCTGAGGGACCGGATGGCCTGGGGCAGGATTTCGGCAAAGATCTCGGGGGTGGCACGGCCTGGGAT
>DATLGQ010000167.1:0-6553 GCA_035540435.1 Fimbriimonadaceae bacterium | reverse complement strand
CTTGATCTCCAACTCGGCCAGCGTCCACAAGATGAGTGGGCGGTCCGAAAGCCAGCCCCGCGCGTAGCGGATGAGCCGATCGGCCCGCGCGGCGCGAAGTTCAGATTCGGGAATCCGCTTGAGAAGCGGGATCAGCGCGTTCTCTACGTACGGGTCGGGCGTCTCGTCTTCCGAGTCGAGGATCCTCTCCTCGATCCGTTCGAAGATGATATCGCCCTCGGGCTCGCCCAGCGCCGTCAGGGCTCTGGCCAGATGCACCTCGTAGTAGAGCTGCCCCGGCCGGATCTCCAACTCCCGGCGCAACGCCGGCAGGTACTTGCGGCTCTGCTCCTCCAAGCTCTCGAAGGCGTAGGCGTCATGCCAGAACGGGATGTCAGTATAGAAAACGAGGAGGTCTGGGAACAGCCGGTTCACCTCCTCGAGAGGCAGGTGCTCGTGGACCACGCCGCGAAACCGCAGCTCCGGGTGGTGTCTCCAAAGCCGAAGCATCGGCATCTCGGCATAGCGGCCGTCCGGCATCAGATTGCGGCGGATCAGTCGAAAGCCGAATGCGTCGCTACGGGCCATCAGCTCGCGAATCGGCTCGTGCGTGTCGTCCGCCAGCCACTCGTCCGCATCGAGCCACAGCACCCACGGTGTGTGCACATGGGCGAGTGATCGGTTACGAGCCTCATCGAAAGCACCCGGCCACTCATCGCGATGGACCTCAGCGCCGTGCGACTCCGCGATTTCGACGGTGCGGTCGGTGGAGCCAGTGTCGAGGATCACGATGCGGTCGGCCAGCCCGGCCACGCTCCCCAGGCATCGATCCAGGCAGCGCTCCTCGTCCTTGACGATCATCGCGAGGGTGAGCTCACCCATCTCGCACCAGCTTATCTTCTAGAGCAGCCGAATATTCTGACTGGCGACGGGATGTGCCGGATCGCGCGCGAGAAGCCGCTCGTAGTTGCGCCTGGCTACGTCTTTGCGTCCGAGCTGATGGGCGACCAGCGCCAGGTTGGTCCAGAGTGCCTCTTGCAGCACGATCGGGTTGAACGCGAGGGTGCGATCGTACCGCCCGCCCTCGGCCATCCGTTCCATTTCAAGCATCACCCGCAGGGCCTGTGGCAACTCGCCGCGCCGCAGATGGAGTTTCGCAGCGGCGTTCGCCGCGACCGGACTGTCGGGAAACCATCCGCGAAGCAGTCGGAGTAGCCGGTCGGTGCGGGGATCTCGCAAGTGCTCGTCACCGACGAGGTCCAATTCCGATGCCAGCAGTGCCGCGGCCAGCGGCACTGGTGGTTCATCCAGACTCTCCATGGCGAGCAGCCTGTCTGCCAGACGATTGATCATTGGAGGACCGTCTGGGTCCCCGACCAGGCAGAGCGTGCGGGCGAGCTCGATCTCGTAATAGAGCTGCCCCGGCCTCAGCTCCAGCTCCCGCCGCATCAGCCGGATTCCCCGCTCGTGCTTATCGGCCGAGATGCCCCCCAGATAGCCGTCATGCCAGATCGCAATATCGCTGTCGTAGAGCTTGCGCCCTTCGGCAGCCTGCTCCAATGCCTCAGGGGGGATCTGGGCGTGACAGACTCCCCGGTGGCGCATGAGCGGATGGGTGCGCCACAGCCGGAGATCCCTCATCTGGTCGAACACGCCCTCCGAATAGAGGTTGCGGCGGAGAAGGAAGTAACCCAGCGCATCCGTTCTCGACACTGCCCGTTCAAGCTTGGCCGGAGCATCGTCCGCGAGCCATTCGTCGCTGTCGAGGTACATCGTCCAGGGCGACGCGACCAGGTCGAAGGCGAAGTTTCTGGCGAGGTCGAAAGCCTCCGGCCACTCCATCTCATGAACTTCCGCCCCCTGCTCGCGGGCGACCTCTCTGCTGCGATCCGTTGAGCCGGTGTCGACGACCAAGACCCGTTCGAAGAGGTTGCGGCACGACGTAAGGCAGCGGCGCAGCCGTTCCGCGTCGTTTCGTACGATCAGGCAGAGCGTGATCGGAAGCATCAGTTGACCTGCAGTGTGGCCCAAACGCGAAAGCGCCCCGACTTGTCGGGGCGCTTCGTTCTGTCTTCCCAGGGAGCCAAGGTTCATCTCAAACCCGACCCTGCGGTTGACTGGGTCATGAGTTCGCTAAAACCCACGCCCTCCCTGGTGTTTATTGGTACTGTCCATCGTGTCAACACCACCTCCCGTAGCTAGGATAAAGCTAGATACGATTCGCGCGGCGAGTTGGTTCGACTATTTGTGCGGCGCGCCGATTTGTTTACGAACCTCTGCTTCTGCTTGAGCTCGTTGGCGTCGCGCGGAGGTGGCATCGGCGCCGATCGAGTTCATGATCGCCTGGGTGCCCACAGCTTCGGTGAGCATCGTCGCGCCGTCGCGCGTGCGCAGCACGTTCAGCATGAGGCGGTGGCCTTCTTCCTCCCAAAACCAGTAGTCCACCCGAGACGGAGGCGCGCCTACGACCAGTGCGGGCCCAAGATCCTTCGCGTAGGCTTCGAGTGTGCGCTCGAGGTCGGACTCATCCGTCGTAGTCTTCCGCATGGCCAGCGCGACCCGGCCGTCGTAGAGGATCGCGGCAAAGCCACCCGCCTTGTCCTCCCAGCCTTTGACACGGTAAGGAGAGCCGATCGCGGCTGGAAGCTCGTTGACCGTGCGGGCGCCGCTCGAGGCGGGAAAGAGGCGTAGCGAGTCGTCGCCGGAGTCGCCCACCTTCAGCTTGCGTGGATCGTCTGGCGACATCAGGATCCCAAGCCGCGTCTCCTCGAAGTCCGGCTTCTCGCGCAGCTTCGGCGGGCTGGGAGTGGTTACCTGCACCTGCTCGGGCGTCGCCGGTCCGCAGCCCAGGAGGGCAACGACGCACAGCCCGGTCCAGCACAGGCGCTTCATGCCTTAATCTACCGAGATCACGCGATACCGTTGCGTTCCGGCCGGAGCTTCGACCTCGACCTCGTCGTCCACCGCCTTGCCAATCAGTGCCGACCCCAACGGCGAGGTAATGCTGATCAGGTCCCGCGCGGGGTCGGCTTCGAAGCTGCCCACGAGCGTCACGGTCAGTTCGTCTTCGTACTCGAGGTCGAGAAGCCGGATCTTCGAGCCCAGGTGCGCCATCGCGCCGTGGTGATCATCTGGCCGCTCGACGACCTTGGCGGTCTGGAGGGCCTTTTCGAGATCGGCGATGCGGCTTTCGAGGCGGTTCTGGTTCAGCTTGGCTTCGTGATATGCGGCGTTCTCACGCAGGTCGCCGTGCGACTTGGCTTCACGAATGGCCTCAGCCACCTGCGCTCGCACAGGCCCTTTCAGCTCCTCGAGTTCCTTCCTGAGCTTGTCATAGCCGTCGGGCGTCACCAGAATCTCGTTCCCCATGGAGCGAATATTGTAGCATCGAACTCGATATGGCGCAGCCCGGCGTGAGCGTGGTGGTGGTGAGCTACAACACCCTGCCCCAACTCCGCCGATGCCTGGCCGCCATCGAGCCTGAGCACGAGATCATCGTCATCGACAACGCGTCAACCGACGGCTCGCCCGATATGGTGGCCGGCGATTTTCCACACGCGAGGCTCGTCCGCAACGAGCGCAACGAGGGGTTCGGCAAAGCAAACAACCAGGGCATCGACCTCGCCACCCGCGAGCTGGTTCTGTTCCTCAACAGCGACTGCTACGCCTCTCCGGGCGCCATTAGCGCTCTAGCCCGCATCTTCTTCGATCAGCGCCAGTGGCCGCATGTGGGCCAGGATGGCGACGGGATGCCACACGTCGTTGCCGCAGGCGGCCGCTTGCTGAACCTGGACGGCACCCTACAGGAGAGCGTGGCTGGCCCGCTCGACCTCCGATCGGTCTTCTTCGAGCAGACGATGCTCGAGCGCCTACTCGCGCCAAAGGGCCGCGGCTACTGGCGAACCCAGCCGCTCCTCCGGATCTGGGAGTTCCAGCAAGAGCAAGAGAACGCATCCCGCCAAGCGGGGTTGCTTGCCGAGGAAGCGCACTCTTTCAACCAGGCGTTCCCGGCCACGCAAGTGATGGGCGCCTGCCTCATGATCCGCCCCCTCGAGCGGTTCGACGAGCGATTCTTCCTCTACTGCGAGGACACCGACCTGTGCAAACGTCTCAGGCGGCACGGCATGATCGTGTACGTTCCCGCCGCGGTCTTCACCCACGAGCTGGGATCTAGCAGCGCACCCGAACGCTGGCGGAGCGTAGCCCTGTACAACCGCGGCAAGGAGCTGTACTTTTCGATTCACCACGGCCCGCTGCATGCTGGCGTGTGCTGGCTACTGGACCGGCTGGGCGCCTTGCTGCGCCTGATAGTGTGGTCGCTGCCGGCGCTGGTTTCCCGCCGCGCACGCTCGAAGGTGGCTTTGTTTGCACGCGTGCTCTTCGCCCCGCTCCGGGGCCCTGCGCGAGGCTAAGTAGGATCACCGTAGGCGGCAATAACCTCGCCAGGCGCGCCTTCCATTTCGATAAGCCCTTCCCTCAGCCAGATGCACCGGTCCGCCACGCGGCGCACCGCGTCCATCTGGTGCGACACGAACAGGATCGTGCCGCCGGCGGCGCGGAACTCATCGATCTTTGAGTAGCACTTCTGCTCGAACTCGTAATCCCCTACCGCCAGCACCTCGTCGACCAGCAGCACGTCCGCGTCGACATGGACCGCGACCGAGAAGCCGAGCCTGGCCAACATCCCGCTGGAATAGGCTCTGACGGGCGCGTCGATGTGGTGGCGCAGCTCGGCAAAGTCGATGATCCGGTCCAGTCGCGCAGCCACCTCTTTCTTGGTCAGACCGAGCACCACGCCGTTGAAGAACACGTTCTCGATGCCGGTCAGGTCGGGATGAAAGCCGGCGCCGAGCTCCAGCAGGGGTGCGACCCGCCCCTGGATCTCCATCTCGCCTGAAGTGGGTCGATACACCCGCGCCAAGAGGGAAAGCAACGTGCTCTTACCGGCTCCGTTGCGACCGACCACCGCCACACATTCCCCGCGCTGCACCTCGAAGCTGATCCCCTTGAGCACCTGAAGATGCTCGAAGCTGCGGCGCTTCCACCACAGGAGGAGGGTCTTCATGGAGCCGGCGCCGGAATGGCTGAGCAAGAACTCCTTGCGTAGGTCGCGAATTCGGATCGCGCTCATGGCCGCTCCACAAACCGCCACTTGAGATGGTTGAAGGTTCGATATCCGATGTAGAGCGAAGCGAATGAGATAGCGGCTGCAACCGAAAGCAGCCCCCAATCCAGGGGCAGCGGATCATACACCATTGCCTGCTCGCCGGAGCCGATCTGCACCGGCTGTGGCGCCAGCAGGATCTTGCGAAAGGCGGTCGCCAGCATGGCGATCGGGTTCAGGTGGTAGAGCGTATAGATCAGTTCGCGGCGGGGGTGGTCGACATAGTAGACGTTCTCGCTGAAGTAGATGATCGGGCTCAAGTAAAAGATGAGGTAGAGACCCACGCTCAGCATGTACTTGACGTCCTCGTAAAAGGTGTTGAGGGCGCTCACGATCAGACCGATGCCCGTGACGAACGCGAGGGAGATCACCAGCAGGAGCGGCAAGTAGAGCGTCGTCCATTGGAATGGAGAGACCGCCGGGTTCAAGATCCAGATCACCAGCAGGTACGCGAAGAAGACCACGAGCGCCAACAAGAAGTGAACGAAGTTGCTCACGATGATCGCGAGTGGCAGGATCTCTCTCGGAAAGTAGATCTTGCGCACGAGCTGAATCGAGTGCAGAACCGATTGTGAGGAGTCCAAAAGGGCCTGCTGCAAGAACAGGAATGGCAGCAGAGCCGCGAGCACGTAGGCGCTGTAGTTATCCACCTGAATCCGCACCAGGTACTTGAACACCACCGTGATGACCAGCACGGTAGCGAGAGGCGTGATCAGGGACCAAAAGAAGCCGAGAAAGCTGTTCTTGTAGCGGATCTTGAGCTCGCGCTCGATCATGCTGTAGAGAAGCTCGCGGAACCGCCACAGCTCCTTGAGTTCCTTCAGCATGAGGTGATTCTACCGAGGGCAGCGTCTTGCGCCCCATGCACCGTCGACGCCCCACATCATGGCGCTGGGCCCGCGGACCTGGGTGGTCGCACGCGCAACAGACGCAGTCGCACCACCAAAGAAGCCCCGGGCGGCACGACCGGCGGCAGCCCTTCCTCCCCAAACGCGAGGGAAGGCGAGGTCCTGACCAACCGCTCCCCGCCCTCGGCCATCCCCAGCACCGCCAGGCGAAGGTAGGATGGCGCGCGTTCGTCGAGCACGAAGCTGAAGGGCAAGCCCCGCAGCTGGGTGCTCGCCAGTTCTCGCCCCTCCGGCGTCGTGACAACGTAATGAACAGTCACCAGGTCGCCCTCGACGGCCGCAAGACCATCGCCAACCACGGCGTCCTCAAGCTCCAACCCATCCGGCGGCAGGGGAGGCAGGCTCGCCGGGCTGAGGACGAGGCTCAACAGAAACGACCCGAGCGCGACCCAGTCCATCATTTCTCAGAAGACGATTACCCGACCGGATCCGCCGCTCGCATAGCGTCGTATCGAGCCGCTTCTCGACCCTTCTCTTGGTTGCAGGTTGGCGAGGTTAAAAT
>DATLGQ010000166.1:0-6703 GCA_035540435.1 Fimbriimonadaceae bacterium | reverse complement strand
AGAGGTCCCAGGTCACCTCGGTTTCGGACATGTGGATCCCGCCGGGGACCGGCACCATCTTCCACTTCACCAGGTGCGCCGGCAACTCGTCCACAAAAGGCTCTGGGGCAGAAGCAAGGGCAGCCAAAAGGCCTATCGCAGCAAGTGACATAGGAATACCAGGAGTTGGACGACCCGGGCCTGCCGGTCGCTTCGAAGTATAGCTAAACCGGCTGACGCTCCTCGTCGGCCACCGCTGCGCGGTCCAAACTGCCGGCGGTCAGGTACTCCTCGAGCCGCAGGCAGCTTGCCCGCGAGGGATCTGCAAAGACCTCCAGCGCCCGCGACATGGCCACAGCGGTGTCGATGCTGGTCACGCACGCGACGCCGGTCTCGATGCAGCCCCTCCTGATGCGTGCCGCCTCCGCCTCGGCCTGCCGGTCCGCGGACGGGGTGTTGATCATCAGGCTTACCTGGCCGGACATGATCAGGTCGAGCAGGTTGGGCGATCCTTCGCTGATCTTGTCAACCCGGTGGCTCTGGATGCCGGCGCGCTCCAGCGCCAGGTGCGTCCCCCCGGTCGCGGCGATCCGGAAGCCCTTGCGGACCATCTCCCGCGCGATCTCCACCGCAGCGGACTTGTCCGAATCCTGAACCGTGAGCAGCACGTACCCATCGCCCTTGAAGGTGATGCCGCTCGCCACCATCGCCTTGTAGAGGGCTGCTTCGTAGGTGAAGTCCGTGCCAAGGATCTCCCCCGTGGACTTCATCTCCGGGCCCAGGCTTGGCTCGACGCGGCCCAGCTTCTGGAATGAAAACACGGGCGCCTTCACCGAAAACACGCGCGACTGGGTCATGGACTCGCTTATGTAAGCTTGGTGGTCGGCAACGACGCCAGGCAGTTGCGGCCGAAACGGCTCGCTCCCTGGTCGCTGCCAGATGTCGTTTGAACTGCTCGATCCGATCCCGCTGCACCACAGCCCGCTGCCATAGCCCATGTCGGTCAGCTTCATCTGCATCATCGTACGGGTTGCGAGAGCAACCATCGGGATGCCGGTGACCTTGCTCAGGTAGGGCACGGTTCGGGAAGCTCGCGGGTTGACCTCCAGCACATAGACCTGCTCGTCCTGAATCACGAACTGGATGTTCATGAGACCCTTGACGCCCAGCTCGCGCGCGATTCCGCAAGCGATGTCCACCATCCTCCACTCGACTTCTCGGCTCAATGACACCGGTGGATAAACCGCCATGGAATCGCCGCTGTGCACACCCGCCCGCTCGATGTGCTCCATGATGCCGGGCACCAGGGTGTTCATGCCGTCGGAAATGACGTCGACTTCGGCCTCCTGACCGAGGATGTACTTGTCGACCAGGACCGGTTGCCCCGGGTTGGCTTCCTCGGCCTCGCGGTAGAAGCCATGCAGTTGCTCCTCGTCGTACACGATCTCCATGGCCCTTCCGCCAAGGACGAAGCTTGGCCGGACAAGCACTGGGTAGGCGATTTCAGCCGCCACTTCCATCGCCTGCTCCAAGGATCGGACGGCGCGTCCGGGCGGCTTCGGTACATCGAGGGCCGTCAGCAGCCGCTCGAACTGCTCCCGATCTTCGGCGGCAGCAATGGCCTCTGGCGAGGTGCCCAGGACCGGAATACCGGCATCGCTCAGCCCTTGCGCCAGGTTGATCGCAGTCTGGCCACCAAACTGACACACCACGCCTATCGGCTGTTCATGGGCAGCGATATCGAGAACGTCTTCGAGAGTGACGGGCTCAAAGTACAGCCCGTCACCCGTGTCGAAGTCGGTCGAGACCGTCTCGGGGTTGTTGTTGACGATGATGGCGCGGTAGCCCATCTCTTGCAACGCCCAGACGCAATGAACGCAGGAGTAGTCGAACTCGATTCCCTGGCCGATGCGGATGGGGCCGGAGCCAAGAACGAGGACGGTCTGCTTCATTCTAAGCGTCTATTGTGGCGCAACCGCTCGCCACTACGCCTGAAAGAGGCCAGGGAAAGGGGCGCGCGGGGTGGCCGAGCGGCTAGTTGTGTGGCCAGCCGCGCGCTACGGATGGCTTTCCACTTCAGACCCAGCACAGGACCCCGCAATCTGGCGGGTTCACCGGGTATTACTCGGGCCATGTCCCAGGCGGCCCTGGAAGCCATATTCAAGCAGCAGTTCGGGGGTGAGCCTGAAGTTCGAACGATCGCGCCTGGCCGGATCAACCTCATCGGCGAGCATACGGACTACAACGAAGGCTATGTCTTCCCTGCCGCCATCGACAAGCAACTGCGGGTCGTGGCAAGGACGACGCAGGGGCCCAGCCGGCTCTACTCGGAGGAGCTAGGGGAGGGCGAGCCGTTCCGGGTCGAGGAGCTATGGCAAGGCTCAGTTGAAGGTTGGGCGGCTTACGTGGCGGGCGTGGCTTGGGCCCTCCGGCAGCACGGCTTTGAAGATCTCCCAAACATCGAAGCCGCACTCGACAGCGATATCCCGATCGGCAGCGGTGTCAGCAGTAGCGCCGCGCTGGAGCTTGCTTTCGCGGTGCTTTGGAACGAGATCGCTCGGCTGGCGCTCGACAGCCGAGAGCTGGCCAAGATCGGCCAGTACTGCGAGAACCGCTTCGTCGGCGTGAACTCCGGGATCATGGACCAGATGGCGAGCGCGATGGGTCGGGCCGGACATGCGCTGTTCCTGGACACCAAGACGCTCGAAATCCACTACGCGCGGCTCCCGGCGGGTGTGACCATCGTGCTCTGTGACACAAGTAAGCCCCGGGCCCTGACCGACTCCGCCTACAACGAGAGGCGGAGCCAGTGCGAGGAAGCGGCGCGAAAACTGGAAGTGACGTCGCTGCGGCACGCCTCGCCGGAGACGGTCGAGAGCGCCCGCTCGATGCTGGGCGATCTCGTGTATCGAAGGGCCAAACATGTAGTGACCGAGAACGAGCGCTGCGTTCGGTTTCGCGACGCTCTGGAGCGCGGCGATCTTTCTGTCCTGGGGCCCCTTATGCGTCAGAGCCACGAGAGCCTGAGACTCGATTACGAGGTGAGCTCGCCGGAGCTCGACGCAATGGCGGAAGCGGCATCGGCGGCCCCCGGTTGCCTTGGCGCAAGGATGACCGGGGCAGGCTTCGGGGGAGCCTGCGTGGCTCTGGTAGAGCAGGCGCGACTTCAGGACTTTATGTCAGCCACCACCAGAGAGTACAGCAGCAGGACCCGACTGGAACCTTCCCTTCTAGCCTGCGAGGCCGTGGACGGCGCGCGAGTGCTCTAGGCCCCTGGGAACATGTTCTTGATGAACACCGTCTAGGCAACTGCTGTTACCTGTAGAACGTAATGTTCCTGCAAGAACAAGACTCTCTTTTGTTAAGGAATTTGCTGCTTCTCTCGCTTTTTCGGGCGGATCGGCGTGTTCCTCACGACGCGACAAAGTTATACTATGTCCTGGTGGCGAAAGCCATCGATTGACATGGTTGTATCTCTTTTTGATTCGGAGAAAGCCAAAACAGAGGAGGCGACCTTCAGGTCGGCGAATTGATTTGGTGGAGCGGCCGGTGCGTTTTTTGGAGAAAATCGCTCATTGCCCTCGGCACCATCTCAAATCTGCCGGTGCGCTGTGGAATCAGATACCTGGCGGTTAGTTAAATCTGAGTGAGGGGTGGGTTAATGCCAATGCCAACTACAACTAGATCGGACGCGGCTCAGCGTGCCGTTCGGTTGACCAAGCGTGAGATCGAAGTGTTGAGTCTCATCGCTCAGGGCCACAGCAGCAAGGAAGCTGCCGATACGCTCTATGTTTCCAAGCGCACCGTTGATTTCCATCTTGCGAACATCTACGACAAGCTTCAGGTGAATAACCGCGTGCAGGCGTTCCGTGCTGCCACTCGGCTGGGCCTGATCCCGTTTGAGCCGACATTCGGTCACGCACGGGGCGAAGCTTAACAAAAGCGCTTTTGGTTGAATTGAAGAAGGGGTCTTGCCATGGATGGTAAGGCCCCGTTTGTTTTCTAAGGCCCGGATTGCGTCGCTGAGCCCGTCCGCATTAAGCTCACAACCTATGGGCCATGCCCGCTTCGTCGAAACGCTTCTGGACCTGGTCTACCCGCCGAAGTGCGCACTGTGCGACGTCACCGGTCCACGCGGACTCTGCGACGTCTGCCGCGACGAAATGCGGCTGAAGAGCGATCCGGTTGTCACGTATGCGCATCTAGACGAGCTGCACCAGGAGACGAGCTTCTACTGCTACGAAGGCCGGGCAGCGCAGGCGGTCCAAAGACTCAAGTACGAAAGGGCGACCAGTCTGGCCGCGCCGATGTCCGCCTTGCTGCGGCAAAATTTGGTGCAGCATGGCCTCCTCGAGGTGGACGCGATCGTGCCGGTGCCAATCCACTGGCAGCGCCGCAACCTACGAGGTTTCAACCAGTCGGAGTTGCTGTGCGAGGCGCTAGAGAGGGACCTGGTGCAGCCGGACCTGCTGCGGCGCATCCGCGCCACGCGGCCCCAGGTAGGGCTCACGCCCGAGCAACGGTTGCACAACCTGCGGGGCGCCTTCGCAGCCCAATCTGCCGTCGCCGGCCTAAGAGTCTTGTTGATCGACGACGTGATCACCAGCGGGCATACCGTGCGGGAATGCGCGCGGGCTTTGCGCGACGAGGGGGCAGCGTGGGTCGGCGCATGTTCGTTTGCGGGCGCTTGAGGTTCGTTCGGTAGAATCGCCTCATGCCCAAACTGGTCTGGATCAACGGCGAGATGCAGCCGCTGGACACGGCGACGACCTCGGTCGCCGATCACGCCCACCTCTACGGCGATGGCCTCTTCGAGGGCATCCGCTTCTACGAGCGGAAGATCTTCAAGCTGGACGAGCACCTCGAGCGGCTGTATCACGGCATCGACTACCTCGGCTTTGAGATGCACATTCCCTTGCCAGAGCTCCGAAGGATCGTGCTGGATACCTGCCGACAGGCCGACCTGCCGGACGGCTATATCCGGCTCAACGTCACCCGCGGCACGGGTCTGGGCCTGGACCCCAAGAACATCAACCGCACGCCCAACGTGATGGTGATGGTGTCCACGCTCGCTCTGTACCCGCCGGAGTACTTCGAGATGGGCCTGAACGTCGTGCTGTCGGGCCTGCGGGTCATCCCGCCGGACAGCCTCGATCCCCGCGTCAAATGCATTGGGCGGTATGCCGCCAACATCTTGGCCAAACAGATGGCGAACCGAGCGGGCGCCCATGAGGCGCTCATGCTCAACCATCAAGGGTTTGTAGCCGAAGGAACGGGCAACAACCTGTTCCTCGTAAGCGGACGGAAGGTCGTGACGCCCCATTCGTCCTGTGGCATCCTTCAAGGCATCACCAGGAACACGGTGATGGAGCTTGCGCGTTCAGCCGGTTACGAAGTGGAAGAGACCTTTCTGACGGTGTTCGACGTGCACTCGGCGGACGAGGCCTTCTTCACCGGCACCGCGACGGAGGTGATTCCAGTGGTGGCGCTCGACGGCACGAAGATTGGCTGCGGTACGCCTGGCGAAGTGACACGTGACATCATGAGCCGCTTCCGCCAAGCCACCCGAGAGGGCACCGCCTGGTAGCCTGCGACCGCTGCGGCGATCTGGCCACGCTCGCCCTGCAACGCGGGCTGGATAGCCAGAATCTTTGTTCGCGTTGCGCAGATGCCCTTTGCCACCCCGATGCGCTCGGCAGCCTCACGCGTAGGCTCAGATCCACGCGAGCGGCAACGGATGCCTGTCCGCACTGCGGTTGGAGTGTGACCCGGGCGAGGGAGACTGCCCTGCTGGGATGCCCCCTGTGCTATGAGGCGCTCGATATCGACGCCCTGCTGCAGGCGGATCCGGCCTAGGTCCTGCGCTTGAAGTCGAACTCCTCCTGCGACTCCTTGCCGTTCTGCTTGCCGGCTATGACGCAACGCATGAGGTTGTCCTTTGGCCTAAAGTAGGTGATCTTCGAAGGAAAGTCGTTCGCAGGGTTCTCGAAGACGACCTTCTCCGAGGTCAGGGCAGTCATCTTGAACGGAACGCCCTTCTTCTCGCCATCCGAAGGAGAGCCGAGCAGAATCCACATCGTGAGGGAGCCGTCCTTGGGATCGGGCTCGATGGAGATGAACTCCATGAAGCTGGTCTTGCCGCTTACCGTGAGCTTGCCGACGCCTTGCATCGTGTTGCCGCTCGGCGGCATCCAGTGTTCCTCGAATATCCCGCCCCATTTGGGGCACGACCGCGATCCGCTCATCCAAGCGAGATCTGACACCGATGGAGTGTTCTGGACGCTCAAGCACAACCCGAGGACATAGAAGATGGACATCATGTTACAGAACCTTCGCCGATTATGAGCGAGCCGTTCGCAGCCCGACCTGCACGCATATGCGTAAACTGGGTCGGCACGTGCCAGCATGAGTATCCACGACGACTACGAGCCCCGGCTCGACGATGGGATTCGACAGCAGCTCGAGGGTCCGACCCCTCCGACCGCAAAGCAGGTCCGCCTGGGGTGCGGGTGCCTGTCTTTGCTCGTGATAGGGGTTGCCCTGCTGAGTTCGCTCAGGCCCTACCTCGACTACCTCTGGTTTGTGCACGACGCGGGCCATCCAGAAGTCTTCACGCTGGCCTACGTCACGAAGGCCAAGCTTTTCATCATTGCTTTCGTGATCGCACTCATCCCGCTCGTGTTCAGCTTGGGCCGGGCAGCGAAAGTAGGCATGGTGTATCTAC
>DATLGQ010000165.1:0-5489 GCA_035540435.1 Fimbriimonadaceae bacterium | reverse complement strand
AGGAGGAACTGGCCGATGAGCAGCGTTGGGTCAGGCGCTTTGAGGAGACCCCGCATGTGCTCGAGAAGCTCGCTGGGGAAGCTCGAGAAGCGCACGCAAACGGTCTGACAAAAGAACTCGGCGACCGCCTCGGGTGAGGTCATTCACCACTCCGAGATTTCGCCGATTGATGGCGGAGCTTCCATCTTCGGTTAGGTCACAGGCGCAGAATGCCTACCGCCTGTGGCGGAATGACCCGTACCATCCAGGCCTCAACTTTAAGAAGCTGCATCGTGGAGAAGGCGTTTACTCCGTGCGGGTGGGAATCAGGTGGCGAGCGATCGCGTTGATAGAAAACGACATTGCGATATGGATTTGGATTGATAGTCACAGCGACTATGACAAACTGGTCGATAGTCTGTGACAGTCACCTCGACCTGAGCAGCCGCCGCATCGACTTAGGCTCCGCATGTTGCGGATGTACGGAGTTCTCTAAAGCACGACCTCGAGGATCAACCAGAAGGCACAGATGCATGCCATCCATCCAAGCACGATCAACGCGCCGGCTCGTGCGCTCGCGCCTCGGCGACCGATCAGCGCAGCCGACAACACCAACGCTGCGGCCGAAGCCGTAACGAGGCATGGCAGCACCCAACTTGGATAGATATCTGGTTGCTTGCTCTGGGCGAGCAAAACGAGGAACGCTGTTGTGCCGAGCGCGGCTGATGCCAAAACGAGGAACGAGATAAGTACGAAGGGCAACTGGCGCATATGCTTGCTCGTGACGAGTGTAATCCAACACCTTTGCGCGACTGCGCAGCAGGAACCGGCCGCCTCGACGCGAACATAATCAGGCATGGCCAAGACCTCGGCGCTCGAGCAGCGCGGCTTCGGCAACACCAGACGCCGTGACGCGTGGTGGCTCAGCCCCGGCGCCGTCTTCATCGTCTTGAGCGGCTTCATCGTCTACGCCACCTGGGCCGCCTTCCAAGGAGCCCACTACGCCCACGGCAACTATCTGTCCCCCTTCTACTCGCCGGAGCTGTGGGGCAACTCGCCCCACTCGTGGTTTGGCCCCAAGCCGGGATGGTTCCCCGACTGGCTGCCCTTCAGCCCGGCCCTGCTGATCCTGCCGTTCCCGGCGGGATTCCGGCTCACCTGCTACTACTACCGGGGCGCTTACTACAAGGCCTTTTGGGCTGATCCGCCCGCGTGCGCCGTGGGAGAGCCGCGCAAGGGCTACAACAGCGAAAACGCCTGGCCGCTCAAGTTCCAGAACATCCACCGTTACTTCCTCTACATCGCGCTTCTCTTCCTGCTGGTCCTTTGGCACGATGCCTGGAAAGCCTTCTGGTTTCCGGTCGGGGAGATGGGGCGATACGTGCCCGCGGGCCTGGGACCGATGCCGGACCAGCCAGTTCGGTTCGGCATAGGGGTGGGTTCGTCGGTGCTTTTGTTTAACACATTGATGCTGACCTATTACACGCTTTCGTGCCACTCGTTGCGGCATCTGATCGGAGGCAAGAAGGACTGCTTGTCCAAGAGCCGTGTGCAGCTAGCGTGCTACTCGTGTGTGAGCGGCTTGAACCGGCGGCACATGCTTTTCGCCTGGATCAGCCTTTTCGGCGTGATGTTCGCAGATCTCTACGTGAGGCTGGTCAGCATGGGCGTGTGGTCCGACTGGAGAATCCTGTAGGTGCTGCTCGCTCTCGTCTTGCTGGCGGGCCTGCAGTCACCTGAGACGCATGTCGACAGGTTGTTCGATCGCTACCTCAAGAGCCCGGGTGCGGCGGTCGCGGTGGTGCTGGACGGTAAGCCGGTTCTGCTGAAGGGTTACGGGCTCGCGGATGTGGCCACTTCGCGGCCGATCGACCCGGACACGACTTTCGATCTTGCGTCCGTTTCCAAGCAGTTCACGGCCGCTTCCGTTTTGATACTGGCCCAGCGCGGAAGGCTTTCGCTGGACGATCCTCTCACGAAGTTCTTCCCGACGTTTCCGGCTTGGGGCAAGAAGGTTACGGTGCGGCATCTGCTGAACCACACCTCTGGGCTGCCCGACTACATGGAGATGTTCGTCAAGAGCGGCAAGTTGAAGTTCTCCGCCCCAAGACCCTCCTCGACCCCGCCCGATGTCTACGAGCCACAGGGGAAGGACGTGGTGACGTTGCTGGCGACGGCGGATGGACCCGAGTTCGAGCCGGGAGCCAAGTTCGAGTACAGCAACTCGGGCTACGCCGTGCTGGCGCAGATCGCGGAGAAGGCATCCGGCCAGCGGCTGGCAGAGTTCATGCGGGCCAACATCTTCCGCCCGCTCGGGATGTCGAGCACGCTGCTGATGGACGAGCGGAAGCGCAAGCCGAAGGATCGGGCGAAGAGCTACCTCTTTCCGGCCGCCTCGAAGGACGCGGACTATACGCCGCTCAACCTGGTCTACGGCGACGGGAACGTGAACTCGTCCGCTCGCGACATGGCTGCGTGGGCGGTCGCTCTTCAGAACGGCAAATGGATGAGCGAGCCGTGGCGGACCATGGCTTGGACGCCGGGGAAGCTTCAGGATGGTAGTCTGGGAGAGTATGGGTTCGGCTGGGTTCTGGGTCGCGCGGGTGACGAGCCATTCGTCGACCACTCGGGGGGCTGGGTGGGCTTCCGCAGCTACATCATGCACGTTCCGAAGCGCAAGTTGACGGTGGTCGTGCTCTCGAATCTGGGAACGATGAAGGCGGTCGAGCAGGGGCGGAAGGTCGCCGAGATCTACCTGGCGGCGAAGTAAAAAGGCTGTCAGCCCTGAAGAAGGTCGTTCGGGCTTTTCGGAGCGTCGCGGAAGCCGATCGGGCAGACCGGGCTTCCTATCGGTCTCTCACGCCCCAAGAGCGGCTCGACATGGCGCTGTTGTTGTACGACCGGCACGATGGCACAGCTGAACAGAGATTGGCTCGAGTTTGTCGAGTTGTTAAACACGAGCGGCGTTGATCACCTTCTGGTGGGCGCGCACGCGTAGGCCGTACGTGGCATTCTTCGCCTAACCCAACCTCGAGCCCTTGTTAGGAGGCCCGCAGACCTCGGCACGGAACGTCAAGTTGCTCGAGAACTCCGTTTCGAATCGCAAGGCTTTGGCTGCAAGGCCTGCAGCTGGCATGAAACTGCTCTCGTGAGATAATGCGGGGGTGCCTGACTTCCGCACCCATGACTACGACGTTCTCGTGATCGGCGCCGGTGGCGCGGGCTTGCGCGCAGCCATCGAGGCATCCGCGGCGGGAGCCAAGGTGGGCGTGATCTGTAAGTCGCTGTTGGGCAAGGCGCACACCGTCATGGCTGAAGGCGGCATGGCGGCCGCGATCGGCAACGTGGACGATCGGGACAACTGGCGGGTGCATTTCGCGGACACGATGCGGGGCGGGCAATACCTGAACAACCCGCGCATGGCCGAGCTGCATGCTCGGGAAGCGCCGGACTGCGTGAAGGAGCTGGAGGCCTGGGGCGCCCTGTTCGACCGGACGAAGGACGGTCGGATCCTGCAGCGGAACTTTGGGGGCCATAAGTATCCTCGGCTTGCTCATGTGGGCGATCGCACCGGGTTGGAGATGATCCGGACGCTGCAGGACCACGGCATCCACCAGGGCATCGACTTCCACATGGAGTGCACGGTGATTCGCCTCCTGAAGTCAGTAGCCCCTCACCCCCCCGGGGTAGCTGGGGGCGTTTGCGGCGCCTTCGGCTACTTCCGCGAGCGTGGGCAGTTCGTGGTCTTCAACGCCAAGGCGGTGGTGCTGGCGACCGGCGGCATCGGCAAGGCCTACGCAGTCACCAGCAACAGTTGGGAGTACAGCGGCGATGGCCACGCCTTGGCCTATCACGCCGGCGCTGACCTGATGGACATGGAGTTCGTGCAGTTCCATCCCACCGGCATGGTTTGGCCGCCATCGGTGCGCGGAATCCTGGTCACGGAGGGCGTGCGGGGCGAGGGAGGGATCCTCAAGAACAGCGAAGGCAAGCGCTTCATGTTCGAAGACATCCCTGAGAACTACCGCAACCAGACGGCGAAGGATCCCGAGGAAGGTTGGCGCTACGTCACCGGCGACAAGAACGCGAACCGCCCGCCCGAACTGCTTACCAGAGACCATGTCGCGCGCTGCATCGTGCGCGAGGTGAAGGAGGGGCGTGGCTCCCCTCATGGCGGGGTCTACCTGGACATCGCCTGGATCAAGGAGAAGATCTCGGGTGCCGAGGAGCACATCAAGCGCAAGCTGCCCGGCATGTATCACCAGTTCAAGGAGCTGGCCGATATCGACATCACGAAGGAGCCGATGGAGGTGGGCCCGACCACGCACTATGTAATGGGCGGTGTTCGGGTCGATGCCGAGACACAGATGTCGACGGTGCCGGGTCTCTTTGCGGCCGGCGAATGCGCCGCTGGACTCCATGGAGCGAACCGTCTGGGCGGGAACTCCCTCTCCGATCTCCTAGTTTTCGGCAAGCGGGCGGGCCGCTACGCCGCCGAGTACGCTCTCGGACAAGAGGCTGTGGCGGTATCGGTCGAGTCTCAGGTCGAGGAGGCGACGCGCTGGGCACTTGGCTTCTTTGAGAAGGAGAGGCGCGAAGATAATCCTTTCCACATCCAGAAGGACCTGCAGTCGATGATGCAGGACCTGGTGGGCATCGTGCGCGAGCAGTCGGAGATGGAGCGCGCTCTGGATGGGCTGGGGGCTCTTCGAGGGCGCCATGCCGAGGTGTCCGTGGACGGCAACCGAGATTTCAACCCAGGTTGGCATACGGCGCTCGATCTGGAGAATCTGCTGACCGTGGCCGAGGCCGTTACGCGTTCGGCGCTGGTTCGGAAGGAGAGCCGCGGGGGCCACTTCAGGATCGACTTCGAGGCAAAGGACGAGGCGCAGGGAAGGGTCAATACCGTGATCCGGCGCGGGCCTGACGGGGAGATGCTGGTCGTCCAAGAGCCGGTTCCGGCGATGTCGGACGAGCACCGGGCGATCATCGAGGAGATGGCCTAGCCCCTGGCCGCCAAGAGGAGTCATGGCCATGGTGGCGGCAAGGATCTACTCGGACTTGGAAATGGCAACCTTCCGGCGGTCCTCGCTTGCTTTTTGATCCCTTTCAGGTCGCTGCGATGGTGGTTTGCCAGGGCTCGAGCGAGTCCGGTCTGTAGCTTCCACGATACCAGTGCAAATCTCCCGAGGGAGTTGCGGCATGAATAGGGCCGCTTCCCCTACCCCGAAGGGGTTGCGCACGCCTAGCCCAGGTTGTCCGCGAAGCGGGCTACCTGGGTTGCGGGCGGGCGTCTCCCAAGCCTGAAAGGGTTGCGCAACCCCGTTGGGTTGTTCGGGTTTACGGCGATCACCCAGGGTAGCGGCTTCGCCCGCAACCCTGGGCTACGCATGCGGAACCCCGTTGGGGTTCGATCCGTTGCGCTCCAGGATGGCTACCTCTTTCAATGCCTCAACCCTCCGGTTTAACCCAAACCACGCTCTACCCTGTCTCATCGTTCTCCCGGTACG
>DATLGQ010000164.1:0-2697 GCA_035540435.1 Fimbriimonadaceae bacterium | reverse complement strand
CCTCGACGCCGGCCGCCTCGCACAGCCCCACCAGTTCGAGCTCGACGTAGTCGTCCTCCGCCTCGTCCTGATTGACGAAGACGAGCACCGCCCGCTCAACCGCCTCGATCGTCTCCTTTTCGGCTAGACGCCGCATGGGTTGATGATGACCGATCCCGGCCTAATGATCCCCGAACGGACGCTCAGCCACCTCTCGCGCCCGCCGTGCCCGCTCGATGATCTCCAGGGCGTCGCGGGCCGCGTCCTGCTCCGCCTCCTTTTTCGAGCGACCCGTCCCTTCGCCCATCACCTCGTCGTCGAAGAGCACCTGCACCATGAACTTGCGATCGTGGGCCGCGCCGCCCTCCCGAACCACCCGATAGAGGGGCGTCTTGCGCCAGATCGCCTGGGCCACTTCCTGAAGCTTGGACTTGAAGTCGTGCGGATTGACGTCGCCGCCGCTGATTTGCAGGATGTAGGGGTGAAGCTGCTCGAGCACGAACCACCGGGCGGTCTCAAGCCCGCTTTCCAGGTAGATCCCGCCGATCACTGCCTCCAATACGTCGGCCAGGATCGAGGGCCGCTGACGTCCCCCCGTGGACTCCTCGCTCGAGCTGAGCTCGAGGTACTCGTCGAGTCCAAGCTTGAGGGCCGTCGCGGCCAGGGGGCCCTCCTGCACCACGCTCGACTTCGCCTTGGAGAGCATCCCCTGGTCCCAATCCGGATGATGCTCGTACAGGTACTGCGCAACCACCAACCCCAGCACCGAGTCCCCGAAAAATTCGAGGCGCTCATAGCTGTCGGTGATCGAATTGTCCGCGGCGGATCGGTGCCGCATCGCCAGCTTGAAGAGCTGTTCGTTCTTGAGGGGAATGCTCTTGGGGATCATGCCCGAATCTGCGCGAGCGCCCCTGCCAGACGCTCGACCCCGCGCTCGATATCGACTCGGCTCGCCGCATAGCTCAGCCGAAGGTGCCCCGGCCCCTCGAACACCGAGCCCGGCACGACCGCGATGTGCGCCTCCTCGAGTAAGTATTCCGCCAGTTCCAGGTCGGTCGAGATCCGCCCTTGCAAGAAGGCGCCAACGTTCGGGAACGCGTAGAACGCTCCACTTGGCTCAGGCACCTCCACTCCCTCGATCCCGCGGAGCAGGCCGACGATCAGGTTCCGCCGCGCTTCGAACTCGGCCCTCATGCCTTCGACCGCTTCCGCGGGCAGTCGAAAGGCGACCACGGCGCCCTTCTGGGCGAAGGACGTGGGGTTGCTCGTCACCTGATCCTGGAAGTTCGACATCGCCTTCGCCACCGGCGTCGGAGCGCAAGCGAAGCCGATCCGCCAGCCCGTCATCGCGTAGCTCTTGCTGCAGCCTCCGACCGTGATCGTCTGAGCCGCCACCTCCCGGCCAAGCGCCGCAAAGCTCTGATGCTCCTGGCCATAGATCAGCCGTTCGTAGATCTCGTCCGAGATGATCCAGAGTCCGTGGCGGAGTGCCAGCGCGGCGATCTCCTTGACCGTCTGCCGGGGAAAGACCGCGCCGGTGGGGTTGCAGGGCGAGTTGACGACGATCGCTTTCGTACGAGGTGTGATCTTCTCCCGAATAGACTCGACGCTCGGCACAAAGCCAGCCCCCGGCTGAGTCTTGACGATGACCGGCGTCCCTCCGGCCAGCAGGACCTGGTCGGCATAGGTCATCCAATAGGGCGCGATGAGAACAACCTCGTCGCCCGGATCGAGGAGCACCTGCAGCGAGTTGAACACGCTGTGCTTGGCGCCGCAGCTCACCACCACGTTCTCGGGCGAAGCCTGCACCCCGTTTTCCCGCCCGAGCTTTTCGACGATCGCCTCCTTCAGCTCCTGGATGCCGGCACTCGGGGTGTACTTGGTGAAGCCGGCTTCCAACGCCTCGACTGCCGCCCGGTTGATCGGTTCCGGCGTGTTGAAGTCCGGCTCGCCGGCCGCGAAGCTGATCACGTCGATCCCCTGCGCCCTCATATGCTTCGCCTTCCCTGTGATCGCCAGGGTGGGCGACGGCTTGAGCAGTGCGGCTCGGCGAGAGAGGGCGAGCGTGTCCACGTGCCCAGTATGAAAGATCGGGCGCTGCCGAGGCGGATGATCATCTCCATGCAAATCCAAATCGACCGCGGGAACTAGCCCGTGCCTACCTTATCGGGGTCGCGCCGCACGAGCCTCGGTCCTAGCACCCTCTCCCGCGGGAGAGGGTCGGCGAGCGAAGCGGGCCGGGGTACAGGAAGCCAAACTCGCTCTTCATCCCTTAAAATGGGGTCGGAACATGAACCTGCTCGTCATCGTGCTCGGCTCGGCGCTGCTGCTCTGGGTAGCCTATCGCACCTACGGCAGGCTGCTCGCCCGACTCTTCAGGCTCGACGATGCGAACCCCACCCCCGCCGTCGAAATGAGAGACGGCGTCGACTACGAGCCCATCGAGCCCAAGTTCCTCCTGGGACAGCACTTCTCTGCGGTGGCCGCCGCCGGCCCGGTTGTTGGCCCTATCCTCGCTGGCATCATGTTCGGCTGGGGGCCGGCACTTCTCTGGATCCTCCTCGGCGCGATCCTCATCGGCGGGGTTCACGACTTCGGCTCGCTCGTCGCCTCGATCCGCCACAAGGCACGATCCATCGCCGAGGTCGTGCGGGAGCAGATCAGCCGGCGGTCCTACGCCCTGTTCCTGACCTTCATCTGGATTGCGCTGGTCTACAT
>DATLGQ010000163.1:0-8735 GCA_035540435.1 Fimbriimonadaceae bacterium | reverse complement strand
GGCTCGCACGTTCCCGCGGCTCGGCGGTCATTTTCAAGGCCCCTGCTGAAGGCGTGCCTGCTCTCGAAGCATGGGCATGCACGAGGCTACGTGCCTTGGGCGTCCCGGCGCCGGAAGTCATCGCGGTGGCGAACCGGACCGACACCTTTCCGCGCGGGTACCTGATCACGAAAAAACTTCCGGGTGCACCGCTGCGAGAGGCCGGCCTTTCCGACGAGCGGCAGCGTTCGGTGGTGCGTAGGGCGGGCGGCATGCTTCGGAAGATCCATTCCGCGCAGATCGAGGGCTTTGGGTATCCGGACACGGCACATTTCAACGAAACCGGGCGAGTCAGGGGGAGGCAGTCGAGCTGGAAGAGCGCGATCGAGGCGATGATCGAAAAACAGCTCTCTTATCTGAAAGGCAGAGACATCTTGGATACCGCGGCCATCGACTCGATTCGCCAGCCCTTCAAACGATGCGAATCCGTCCTCGCCGCTCGCGCGCAGGGTTCTCTCCTCCATGGCGATTTCCTTGCCCGCCATATTTTGATCAGTCGTCCCACGAAGCGGATCACCGGCATCCTCGATCCAGCGGGCATGGTGATAGGCGATCCCGTCTACGACCTTGCGATTTTCACTCTTCTCTCTGACGAGCACATTGCAGACCTTCTTGATGGGTACGTTCTCGAAGAGTCCGAGAAGGTGGACTTCGAATTGAGGCTTCTTCTCTATAGGTTGCTGCGCGAGGTCAAGGAGCTCTCCTGGGCGGCCATGGCTGGTGGCCAGGCTCAACGGGGAGTCGAGCGGGTTCGTTCTGCCGTGGCCCGTATCAACGAGAGGTGAGGCTCGTGTTGCCTTTTGGGCCGCGAAGGGCACTCGATGAGCATCGCATGCGGCTGTAGACTTCGCAGAATCTTTGATATTTCTAGCTAGGCGTGAAACGTGACCCCTTTGGCGAGGGCCACGAGAATGGATGCCTTTAACTTGCTGGGTGGGGTTCCTGCGTCGGTCCACCACCCTTTGAGTACGTCATAAGTCAGGTCACCGTTTGCAACATATGCATTATTCACGTCGGTTATTTCGTATTCACCCCGGCCCGAGGGAGTCAGCCCCTTGATGATCTCGAAGACTCGTGAGTCGTACATGTAACAGCCGGTCACCACGAGATCGCTCGGCGGCTCCGCGGGTTTCTCCACCACTCCGGTGATCCGGCTGTCGGCGAAAGACACGACGCCGAAGCGCCTTGCATCCTCCACCGAGACACGCTTCAACAGCAGCTTGGCCCCCGAAGCTTGCGCGGCGAACTGCTTCACGTAGGTCGCCAGGTCTTCCTGGAAGATGTTGTCGCCGAGGATCACGACCATCCGGTCGTCGCCGATGAAGTGCTCGGCCTTAGCCAGCGCGTCGGCAATGCCCAGCTCGCCTTCCTGGTGCGCGTACGAGATGTTGGCACCAACCGCGGAACCGTCGCCCAGCAGCACCCTGAACTGATCCAGGTCGCGACCGGTGACGACAACGATGTCTTCGATGCCGGCGCGGACCAGCGACGTGATGGGGAAGAACACCATCGGCTCGTCGAAGACGTCCAAGAGATGCTTGTTTACGACCGTCGTGAGCGGCAACCACCGTGTGCCCAAACCTCCGGCGAGAACGACACCTTTCAAACGAGTTCCTCCACGTATCTCTGCAGGGAGGCGCGCCAATCGACCAGCGGGATATCCAGATCTCGTGCCTTGTCGATCGAGAGCGTACTGTTCGGGGGCCGCGGGGCGACGCGTTCGGGATGAGAGGCGCGGAAGCTTTCGGTATCGACCCGGATCACTTCGGTCGACCGACCGGCGTACTGTAGCGCGAGCTCGGCGAGGTCGGCCCACGAGCAGGGCGCCCCGTCGCCTGCCACGTGGAGTCGGCCGGCGATCGGCGCCCGGATCAGACGTTCGAGGGCGAAAGCAAGATCGGCGGCCGCAGTGGGCCGCCCGATCTGGTCCTCGACGACGGTGACGGGCCCCTCGGTGGCGGCGCCGAGGATGGTGCGAAGGAAGTTGATGCCCTGCCCAAAGACCCACGAAGTTCTGACCACGAGATCGCCGGCCGCCGGATCCAGCTGCTCCTCCCCGCCCAGCTTGGTCTTTCCGTACACGTTGACGGGCGAGAGGGAATCGTCCTCCGCGTATGGGGGGTCATCTCCTCGGAAGACGAAGTCGGTCGAGAGGTAGATCACTCGAGCCCCGTGCATCCGTGCCGCCGCGATGACGTTGCCGGTGCCGCCCGTATTGATCTCCGCGGCTCGGTCCGGTTGCAACTCGCACCAGTCGACCTGCGTCATCGCGGCGAGATGGACGACGATGTCCTTCCCCTCGGTCGCCGCCTCTATCGACGCCGGGTCGGTGACGTCTAGTTCCGCATGCGTCCGGAAGTCGGCCCACCGGACGAGGGACCTCATTGCGGTGCCGACCTGACCCCCGGCGCCGGTGACGAGCACCCGTGGCCTAGTCGGCATTTAACCCGGGGGCGGACGCATCGCGCTCCGACAGGATCGGATCGTTTAGCTCCCAGGGAATGCTCAATACGGGGTCGTCCCAGGCCACTCCGAACTCGTCCGTGGAGTCGTACTCCTTCGTAACCCAGTAGAAGAGGTCGAGGTCGGTCAGCGCGAGATATCCGTGAGCCACTCCGGGGGGAATGAAGAGGGTCGCCGGCTCGTCGGCATCGAGGACGATCGTGTCGATCGTCGGTGTTCCGGAGCCGCGCAGGTCTGCCAGCCCGACCTGCGCGCGCCCTCGAAGGACGTACCACAAATCCGCCTGCTGCCGGTGATAGTGAAGGCCTCGAAGCGCGCCGCGGCGTGAATGCGAGTGGTTCGCTTGGACGAATGTGTCCGGCCATTGGGAGGCGCGGAGGATTTCGGTGAAGAAGCCGCGATCGTCGGCTCTTCTTTCTACGGGAGTGGTCACCACTCCCTGGATGGCGCTCATGAACTACGCTCGATCTCGTCCTGGTACAAGGCCTCGGCGTCGGCGACGATGTCGCGCCACCATTCTCGATGCGCTGCGTACCATTCGACCGTGCGCCGGATCCCCTCTTCCGGACGGGTCTTCGGCTCCCAACCCAGTGCCCTGATCTTCGACGCGTCCACGGAATACCTGCGGTCGTGTTGGGGACGGTCGTAATCCGTGAGGTACACGGCATCCGTACCCATTTGAGCGCGCTCCGCGATCATCCGCGCGATCGCGATGTTCGGTACGGATGCACCCCCGGGGCCGATGTTGTAGACGCCGCTCGCATCGCTCCGACGTATCAGTAGGCTGATGGCAGTGCACACATCATCTACATACATCCAATCGCGCACGTAGCGCCCATCACCCCACACCGGCAGCCGCATCCCCATGAGTGCTCTGGTCGTCCACCGAGGTATCGCCTTCTCGGGGTGCTGCCACGGGCCATAGCAGTTCGTGGGCCGAACGACGATCACCCTCATGGAGGCATCGAATCCGCATGCGAGGTCGTCCGCGAGCGCCTTCGAGCGCGCGTAGGCGCTCGAAGCCCGGCCTTCTCCGGGGGCCTTGTCCTCCTCTCGGAACGGCCTCTCCCTTGCCGGCCCATAGACCTCGTCGGTGGAAACGCACACGACGGTTCCGACATCCGCTGTCCGGCACGCTTCGAGGACCTGCCTCGTACCCTGGACGTTCGTCCGGAAGAAAGGGTCCTCGTCCACCTCACTCCGAGTTACGTGCGTCTCGGCCGCAAAGTGAACCACCACATCCGGACGGTCACGCAGCACAACCTCGCTCAGCTCATCCGACGCGACGTCCACGCGAAGCAAGGAGACGTTTCCGAGGGATGCCGGCACGCGTGCCTCGTCGGCCGCATAGGTTCCGATGTCAACATTGACGACCGCGGACACTTGCGGCGCAACATGTCTGATAAACGCAGAGCCGATGAACCCCAGTCCGCCCGTGACCAAATAGGAGTCACCCACCGACCCATAGTACGCGGATAACAAAGCGTGGTCGCGGGATACTGTTCAGCCGTAAATGGATGACATGTAGGAGTGAGGGAGTCGTGTTCTCGACCGATCGGGAGAGTAGGCGACCGAGGGTCGGAGTCGTTGGCTGCGGGGGGTGGGGTCGTTTCATCGTCCGTGACCTCGTCACCCTGGGATGCCGAGTTTCGGTCGTAGCCCGATCAGAAGCAAGCAAGGAGCGCGCTCGGGCACATGGTGGTACCGAGATCGTTCCCTCTATAGACGAGCTGCCCGATCTCGACGGTGCCGTCGTTGCCACTCCTACGTCGCTCCACGCGGAACACATCTGGGCGCTGATCCCGCGCGACATTCCGATCTTCGTCGAGAAGCCCCTGTGCACGGACGGACAAGCTGCCCGGGCGCTGGCCGAACGAGCCCCCACAAGGATCTTCGTCATGGACAAGTGGCGCTATCACCCCGGGGTCCTTCTCCTCGCCGGCATCGCTCGCGCCGGATCCTTGGGGACACTGGTGGGGCTGAAGTCCGCTCGTCTGGGCTGGGGAAACCCCCACGACGATGTGGACGAGATCTGGCACCTGGCTCCCCACGACCTGTCCATAGCGCTCGAGATCCTCGGTGAGCTGCCGGCCCCGGTCTATGCCCGGGCCGAGGTCCAGGATGATGTCCCAAGGGGTCTATGGGGGACGCTTGGTTCGGATCCGTGGATGCTCTTGGAGGTCTCGGGCCAGCACGTATTCCACCGCCGCAGGATCGAGATCGTATGCAGTGACGGCAGCGCTCTCCTGGACGGCGCCTACTCGGAGCAGGTCTTCATCCGCCGCAAGGGGCGCTCCAAGGAAGAAGAGCCGGAGGTCGTCCCGTTCGGGCAAGAGATGCCACTGCTGACCGAGTTGCGGGCATTCGTCGAACACATCGAGGGGGGACCGCCCCCCAAGAGCTCCGTGGCGGAAGGAGCGGCGGTCGTGGACACGATCGCCCGGCTGCGGGGGCTTGCCGGCCTCTTCGCCTGAAGTGGCCTCAGAGTCGGTTCTGCACCGAAGCGAGCGCGTCCTGCAAGCTTGCTAGTGGAGGCAAGCTTTCGTCCCTGTCCGAGATGTGCGGACGGATCCCTGGCCAATCTATGCCCAGGTCGGGATCGGCCCAGTGACAGCCGAGTTCGTCGGCGAGATTCCAGTATTCCGACACCGAATAAACGTGGATGGACGGCTCGTGGAAGTAGAAGCCATGGGCCACCCCGGGTGGGATGCGGAGGGCCACCAGATCGCCCCCCGACATCTCTAGCGTTGTCGTCGCCCCGGCGGAAGCCGACCGCGCCCGGAGATCCGCCAGACCGATGGTGGCCCTTCCGTCTACCAGGATCAGATAATCGTGATGCACGATATGGACGTGGACGCCCCGCAGCACGTTCGCCTCTGACCTCACGACGTTCCACTGCTTCGGGCGGGGATCCACTCCCCATTCATCCCGGTAAACCTCGGTGAAGACCCCGCGGTCGTCCCCATGCATCTCTAGGGCGAGGACTTCCACCCCCACCAACCCCTCGACCGCCTGTTCAACTGGCATGGTCCCTCGATCCTAGGCTCCTTGCGGCTCGTAGCCAAACTCGGTCATGAGATCCCCGGCCACCTTCTCGATATCTCTCACATCGGTAGCCGACAGCCGCTTTTCCCAGGTCCCGATCCGGCTCGCGAGGGGGGGTTGGGTGGTCAAGCTATGCAGCGCGCGGCGCTCACTTCCCGGTGCCATCCGTTTCCCTCCTGGATAGGGAAGCGACCCCAGCTCCGACAGTCGGTCCGTGGCCCGTTCCGTGTAAGCGAGCATCTCTGGATCCCAGGGCAAGCCGACGAATCCGCACATCCGTCGCAACGTCTGCTCCGGATGGTGGACGAGTTCCTCGAATCTAGCCTCGAGATAGTGTCTACAGCGCGAGCCCTGGTGCCTTGCCGTGCTCACCCGGTCGCGCCAGCGCTCGGCAGCCTCCCGCGCACCCCCCGTCCCCCACCATGGAACATCGGCACTCAACACCGACGCGACCACGTCCCGCGGATCGCGGATCAGGTGAACGAAGGCCGCTTCGGGAAGGAGTTCCTCGATAAGAAGCAGATGGGTCGCGTAGGCGGGTGTCTTGTCGCCCCACCGAGGCTTACCGAACCGTGCCGCGTAAGCGCGGTAGAAGACCCGCAGAGCCTCGCCGTTGGTGAACGGATCGAGGGCCTCCAAGGATCCTCTCAACTCCTCCTCGTCGAGATGCCAGTCCCCCCACCGCGGTGAGCCCGTCAACACCGAAAGGAAGGCGGAGGGCGACGACGGCTCCTTGCGCGCCACGTGAGGGATGAAATGCGTTTCGGGTGGGATCGCGAGTTGCGGGTGGGAGTCCAGCATCAATCGCAATAGGGTGGTGCCCGACCGCGCCGCCCCGAACACGAAGGGGGCGGGCGCGAACTCTCCCAGATCGCGGCCCCGGTACCCTCCAATCAATCGGCGGATACCTCTCATCTCGTCATCCAGGTGCGCAATAGCTTTCTGAACCGCCGTCCGATTTGCGGCCCCCAGTCCTTCACAGCCGCCTCTAGCTCCTCGATACGTTGCTCCGTACGTTGAGCTTCTGCCGCACGGACGGAGGCATCGGCGCGCGCTCTCTCGATCACCCCACTCCGGCGTCTTGCCTCCGCTCGCTCGCGATCGAGTTCCTCTCTCGCCCGCTCGAGATCAACAACAAGCCAAGAGAAGAACTCATCGCGAACCTCGCGGTGAGCCGCCTCCAAACGACGATCCATGTCACTAACGCCCGGCCCGGTGAAAGGACGAGCGGCCACCTCGAGGGCTGCAGGGGCCGGCCGCTCGGCCCTCTCCTGCAACCGGGCGAGGACCGGTTCCACGGCGTCGGCTGTGTTCCGGGGTCCCTCTGGTAGGGGCGCCAGCAGGGAGAGGTTGGCCGACCACTTCTCTAGGAATCTCTGACGGTTGCGTTCCTGAAGGAACCACCTGAACGCCTTGCTCTTCAACGGATCGAAGTCACCCTGATGCATGGCTCCCAGGTCGTGGCGCACGAGGGATATCGGTACGCTGATCGCGGCGCGCCCCATGCTCCATAGTGCCAAGCCGAAGTCAACCTCCACTCGGAACGCGGGGAAGTAGCGTTCGTCGAAACCTCCCACCGCGGACCACGCCTCCCTATCCACCAGCATTGCAGCGCTGCTGGCATGGGAGATTGCGTACGGCTCATCGCCCGACATGGTGCCGGGCGCGTTATCGGGCCTGATCCAGGTAACGTCTCCGTCCCGCCACGCGATGATGCCCCCGCCCTGGACGCGCCCGTCGGGGTGCAGCAAACGACTCCCCGCGGTCGCGGCATGAGGATGCTCCTCGAGAGCGGTCACGAGCGGCCTGAGCCAATCGGGCTCGGGAGCGCTGTCTTCATGCAGCAAAGCTACGTAACGTCCCCTCGCCGCCTCGAAACCGAGGTTCCACCCCGGGGCCGTGCCGGTGTTCACATCTCGGAGGATCGGTCGCGCTCCGATCTGTTCGTCGGTGACAAGCCTCCGCGTGGCCGGATCGACCGTGTTGACCACGGTTACGACCTCGGCCGGTATCTTCGGATCGTGCGCCGCCGCGATCGCCCCGAGGGCCCGTTCGGCGAGACCCGCACCGGCTCTCAGGAGAACCACGATCGAAACCAACGGCCTATCGCTCTGTGGGAGTCGCATCCCCGCAATCCCTCCCCCGACCCGATCTTCCTGGCTGACCCTATAGGGGCGGCCTAGTCCGGAGCTCGGGCCACGGCATCACATCAAGCCGGTTCACCACGGGTTCACGAGCTGCGGAAGCGACACGACCTCTTTTAGTTCCCGACCGCACCGAGCGGAACCTTCAGCACGACACTGCTGCCGTGATCAATTGCTCAAGCCTGTTGAAATGACCATGAGGTGTCGGTGCGCGACATCGATTCGGAGTGCGTCGCCCATGACCACCTCCTTTGAGGACGACCTTGGGTTCCTTGTCGCAAGCTCAGGGGGTCACTGGCGGATATCCAGGAGGTGTATCAGCGCAGCAAGCCGCTGCAGGAGGAGACGAAGTCTTCGTCGTCGCCCAATGTTCCCGAGGAAGCGGTGGAGGCTTCGGTGTCGGGGAGATAGATGAACTCGTCGTTCGCCGGGTGGGGGGCTGCATTCTTCGATCGCACGCTTTCTAGCGTCCGCAGCCACGCATGTCCCTTATCGGTCAGGTGTGGTTCCGCACCGTGGAGCAAACCTGCGTGGCGCAGCTGGTCGATCGTGTGTGTCGTCACGACGTGCTCCTTTCCGTGCGTGGTATCGGCTGGTTCTTCAGACACCGCACGTTAGCAAGTCGTTACTTGACCTTCTGGTCTGGTGGGGGGGCGCGCACCGCCTTAGCCCCGGAGGCGACGGTATCTTGGGCGCCGTATCGACCGGTCGTTCCTCGTCCGACCTGGGGGTCGTCTACTACGACCCGGTGCTCGCACGGCGCGCCGCCCACGGCCATTTGTTCCTCACCGTGGTGTCTGCGATCTTCACCGCCGGCTTCGCATTCGTCGCGCTCGCGGCCGACGCGTGGCTCGCGTGGATCGTGGTCGTCCTCGGGGTTGTGGGGATCGCCGTGAACCTGCTGGCTGCGTCGTCGTATTCGGCCGACAAGAAAGAGACCGACTGTCGCCGACGAGCTCGACTCCGAAGGCATCCGCCTCCCGTACCCAGGTGCGACTTCGTGGCGCGAACTCGAGCGGGGGGCGCGTCGTCGATTCGCAGTGG
>DATLGQ010000162.1:0-5983 GCA_035540435.1 Fimbriimonadaceae bacterium | reverse complement strand
CCGCCACTCGAGCGACCGCCGCCGTAGCCACCGCCACCGCCGTAGCCGCCGCCACCGCCGCCGCGGCTCTCCCGCGGACGGGCCTCGTTGACGGTGAGCGTGCGCCCACCCATTTGGCTGTTGTGCTTATCCGCAACAGCGGCTTCGAGCTGATCGGCCTCGACGTCGACGAAGCCGAATCCGCGGCCCTCGACGATGCGGGCCTGGCTGGCACCGTACTGCGAGAAGTATTGAAGGAGATCCTCCTCCGTTGTCGAGTAGGGAAGGTTCCCCACATAGAGCGATTTACTTGCCAAATCTTGGCCTCCTGATTGCGAGCCTCGCTCGCGCGTTCGTATCTTGCGAGTCTCTCGGAGCAATCAGAAACCAGCCGAAGGCAGTTCGGAAGCGCAGAAGGGACCTGACGGATACGCACCTATTATGACATCTTGTCGGGCGTTCACTACCTCGCTGGGCGAAGAAGGCCTTCCGAGTTCTCAATCCGCGGCCCCTTGTCATCGCAGATCGCGAACCTGCCCGGCCTCAACGCAACCCCCGCATAGCGTCCTTTGGCATCCAAGATGTAGAAGTTCAGCGATAGATTCGGCTCGCCGCGCTCGTTCAGGAGCCGCTTTTCCTTCGTGTTGGCCACCACTCGCCTGAGCGCCTCCATGCCCGCGTCCTTGGGATGGCTGCCCCTGCGGATCTCGTCCACGATCAAGAAGGAGCACAGGTTGTAAAGGTTCGCTTCGCCCCGACCGGTCGAGCCTGCTGCCCCCACCTGGCCGTCGACATAGAGTCCTGCGCCGAGAATCGGGGAGTCTCCCACTCGGCCCGGAATCTTAAAGGCGAGCCCACTGGTGGTGGTCACGCCCGCGATCTCGCCTTTGGCCGTGATGGCGTTGCAGTTGATGGTGCCGTAGAGATGCTCCGGGTCGATCAAGCCCTCTGCTGCCATCTGGAGCAGCAAACCGTCACGCTTGGCGGGGTCGAGATAGTGCTCCGGGTCCGTTCGGCGCTTCCACTCCAGCCAAGCTCGGCGTGAAGCTTCGGTGTTGAGGTCGTCCTCCACTTTGAGCCCCACCTGGCGCGCGAGGTTCTGCGCGCCTTGGCCCACGATCAGATGATGATCGGTTTGCGACGCGACCCAGTAGGCAAGGTTCGAAGGGGTTCGGACGCCCTCCAGCGCGGCCACGCCGCCGGCCCATCGCCTGGGTCCGTGCATGCAGCACGAATCGAGCTGCACCACCCCGTCGGCGTTCGGAAGGCCGCCATAGCCGACACTCATATCGAGCGGGTCCAGCTCGCAGATGTTCACCCCCGCGATCACCGACTCGAGTGGGTCCCGCCCATCCGTGATCAAGCGAAAAGCCCGCTGGACACAGGTCTCCGCGCCGCCGTTCTTGTAAATGTTGCCGTTGGCGCTGGAGATCACGCGCGGCTGCACCCCGGTTTGAAGCCAAACGTGCGGCACTTCTACCGCCTTGGCCAACTTATTGGCCGCAATACCGGCCGCCGCGCCGGCACCACCGATGACGAGGGTTCTCCTGCTGATGCGCTTGCCCATGAGGGCCAGTTTGCCGGATGCGGCCACAAACCGCAACCGCCGAGCAGGGAGGCGTGCAGCCGGCCCGAAAAAGCCGCTAGTGGGGCGGGTCCGGCGGCTCTCCGCCCAGGGTCGTAATGATGACGGTGCGGCTGGCTTGGTCCCACCGTACGTCGCTGCGCAAGCTCTCAGCGATGAATCGAAGGGGCACCATGACCTTCCCGCCCAGGTTCCTTGGGGGCGTATCCAGGATGATCTCCGCTCCGTTCTTCTTGGCGATCTTGTTGCCCACTCGGAGCTCGATCTCCTCATTCGCCTTCTTCGCGTAGACCCGGTGGGAGGCCGCGTCATATTGCACCATCGCTCCAAGGGCCTCGAAGACGCCTCGGATGGGGACCATGACGCGCCCGTTGTACTGGCGAGGCTGACCGCCGGAGAACTTCACCGGCTGGCCGTCGATCGTCACGGTGATCCCCTGGGCTCCGTAGGCGATGATCGACGCTGCAAGCAACACGGCGACGACAGCAGCGGCAAGACCCTTCATGTGTACTTCCCCTTTGCGCACGGCCTCTGTAAACTGACCCTGCGCAAGGTCCTTGACGAGGAGGAAGATGATGTGGTTCCCCGTTACCATCAAACAGCAGGAGGTAGGACCATGAGCGAGGTTCAGCAACTCGAAGAACAGCTTAAGGAAGTGAAAGCCCGGCTCGTGGAGGCGCGGAAGCGCGAACATCACAAGCCGATACGCGACTACCCGCTACGGGGAGTTGGAGGCGAGAGCGTCATGCTCTCCGAGCTGTTTGGCGATAAGGACGACCTCCTCGTCGTGCACAACATGGGTCGCGGCTGCGACTACTGCACGCTTTGGGCCGACGGATTTAATGGCTTCCACGGCCACCTGCAGAGCCGGGCCGGCTTCGCCCTGATCTCCAACGATGAACCCTCGACGGCAGGCGAATTCGCGCGCAGCCGTGGCTGGAAGTTCCGGGTGCTTTCCGGGCGGGACAGCGACTTTACGAAGGAGATGGGCTACCTGGACGCAGATGGTGATCCTTGGCCCGGACTCACGGCCTTCCACCGCCAGCCGGACGGAACCCTGTACCGGATCGCCACAGCCGCGCTGGGCGAAGGCGACGAATACTGCTCCATCTGGGACATGTTCGACCTGCTCCAAGATGGGTGGAACGGGTGGGAGCCCCGTCTGTGCTATGACCGCGAAATGAGCTCGACCGGCTAGAATGGCCCCATGTTGAGCCTCCTGCTGGCCGCCACCGTTGCCCAAGCCGACTGGCGCACCCACTACGAACGCTCCGGTTACGTGGAGACCGGACGATACGAGGAAGCGGTGCAGTATTGCCGCAGGCTCGACGCCGCGTCCGAGCAGGCGACGCTCATCCACCTCGGAAAGAGCCCTCAGGGCCGCGAGATCGTGGCGCTGGCCATCAGCCGTGACGGCAGCTTCCATCCCCGGGCGGCCCAGCGGTCGAAAAAGCCTCTGATCTTGGTGATCAACGGCATCCACAGCGGAGAGATCGAGGGAAAGGACGCATCGCTAATCCTCGCCAGGGACGTGCTGATTACAAAGAAGCTGGCTTCGCTGATCGACGACGTGAACCTCCTGATCGTGCCGATCTTCAGCGTAGACGCGCATGAGCGATTCAATGCCTATAACCGGATCAATCAGAACGGCCCGAAGGAGATGGGATGGCGCGCCACGTCCGTCAATCTGAACCTCAACCGGGACTGGATCAAGGCGGACGCGCTAGAGATGCGGCACATGCTGCGGCTGATCCGGGACTGGAGGCCCGACTTTGCGTTCGACAATCACACGACCAACGGCGGCGACTGGCAATACGTGCTCACCTACGGATTGGCGCTCTCGCAGACCCAGCACCCCTCACTGGTGAAGTGGACAGAGGGAATGATCGACGCTGCAGCCGCTGCCACTGACCGTGACGGATTCCTCACGGCTCCCTACTTCAGCCTGACGTCCCGCAACGACCCGACCCGCGGCATCACGGTTCAAGACTTCTCCCCCCGGTACTCGCACGCCTACTTCGCGGCCATCAACCGACCGGCGGTGCTCGTGGAGACCCACATGCTCAAGCCCTACCGCCAAAGAGTCGAGGCAACGCTCAGCTTCATGCGGCACGTGATCGGCTACTGTGGGCGCACAGGCGCCGAGCTCAAGAGCGCCAACGCATCTGCGGACCGCGAAGCTTCGATGCGCGCTCCAGGCGAACAAGTGGTGCTGGACTCGCAGCTCGACAGTCGAAGCGAGCCGTTCACCTTCAAGGGCTACCCGTACGAGCCGTACCGTAGCGAAGTTACGGGCACCCTGATTCCGTCTTGGCGACAGGTTCCGACGGACTTCGCCTCCACGATTCGCCGGTGGTATCGACCCGCCGTCACCGTCGAAGCTCCGGCAGCGTACGCGGTTCCGCCCCAATGTGGCGAGGTGCTGGATCTGCTGGAGCTGCACGGCATCAAGGGCCGGCGGCTGCCCCGGCCTTTCCACAGGCAGCTTTCTAGCATCGAGTTCACCGGCGTAAGCTTTCCAACCGAGCCCTTCGAAGGCAGGCATATGCCACGGTTCCAGATGAAAGAAATTGTCGAGGAGCGAGAACTACCGGCAGGCACGCTCATCGTGCCGGTGGCGCAGCCTTTGGGCAAGCTCGCGCTCCACCTCTTCGAGCCTGCTGGTCCTGACTCGCTGGTTCGATGGGGCTTTTTCAACTCGATCTTCGAGCAGAAGGAGTACTTCGAGACCTACGCCTTCGAGCCGATCGCCAAGAAGATGCTCGCCGCCGACCCTATACTCCGGGCCGAGTTCGAGGAGCGTCTGAAGGACCCTGCCTTCGCTGAGAGCGCCCAAGCACGTCTACAGTTCCTGTGGGAGCGTTCGCCCTACGCAGACGAGCGGCTCCGCAAGTATCCGGTCGTCCGGCTGAACCAGGCGGATCTTGCACGCCTGTCTCTTTGATGCGGCCGAGGTCCCGGCCCAGACTCACGCGAGGGGAGCGCCCCCTCGGCTCACCTCGAACATGTTGCGGGGCGTCTCGTAAAGGCGCACCCGCTCGAGGCGAGCTGGGACACGTCCATCCAGCCTGCACCAGATTTCCGAGGCGACCACTTCGGAAGTCGTCACCTTTCCTTGGAACTCCGGAACGTCCTCGTTCAGATGCTTGTGGTCGTATCGCTCGACCACTTCTCGCTCCACGGTTCTATCCAGCTCTTCCAGATCCACCAGCATCCCCGTCTCATGCGCCGGCTCTCCCGACACCGTCACCTCGAGCACATAGTTGTGCCCGTGACCGCGCGGGTTGTTGCACTTCCCATAAAGCTCCAGGTTCGCTTCGTCGGGCAAGAGTGCCGAGTGGAGCCGGTGCGATGCGGCGAACTCATAGCTGCGGGTCAGGGACATCTTCATTTCAGTAAAACTCCCGCTCGAAGTCTCCAGTTCAGCATACAGTCGTTCGTTCTCCGCGAGCTTGAGGGCGATAAGTTGGACGTCAGGGAGATGGCCATCGAGCTGGTCCCAGACGTATCGAAGCAAATTCTCCAGCGAGGAGGCGCGGGCGTGAAACCACCCGATCTCGTCGTTGATGCTGCGGCCATCGAACTGAGTCACGATCCGTTCCTGGAGCACCTGGTCGATCGCCTTGATGTTGACGATCATTCCGGTGATGGGATCCACGGGGCCCTCGGCCGTCACCCACAGCACATAGTTGTGTCCATGGTTGAAGGGCGAAGCCCAACGACCGAAGAGCCGGCGATTGTCGCTCTCACTCAGCGACGGGATCCAGTAGCGGTGGCCACTGGAAAATGTCACCCGGCGAGCGAGTCGAACGTTCATCCCTCTTTACGATACGGCCTGGCGAGCGCCGCCGGCGCATCGACACCCCTCCCCACGAGCACCAGAACGGCCAGCGCCGCCAGGTATGGGAGGGCGATCAGGAGCTCCTTGGGAAGAGTGATCCCGCTCGCCTGCATCGTGAACTGAAGCGACGTCACGTAGCCCACCAGGAGCGACGCGAAGAGTATGAGCCAGGGGTTCCAGCGCCCGAATGTCACGAGGGCGATCGCCAAGAAACCGCGGCCGGCAGTCATGTTCTCGTTGAACGAGCCGGTAATCCCGACCGCGAGATAGGCGCCCGCAAGTCCCGCGAAGAAGCCTCCAACCAGCAGAGCTTGCCCGCGCAGCCTTGCCACCCGGAAGCCGGATGCTTCGGCAGCTCTGGGTAGCTCCCCCACCGCCCGCACCGCCAGTCCCCAGTTCGTGCGAAACATCACCGCAGCGGCAAGGGGAACTGCGAGGAGGGTGAAGCTGGCGATAGGATCGAGGCCCTGCCATTGCGGCAGGCCCGGCAAACTGATTGCGGCGCCGGTCTGGCCAAATGACGCGCGGTAGAGCGAGCTGGTGAGGCCAAGCGACAGCAAGTTGAGCGCGGTACCCAC
>DATLGQ010000161.1:0-9457 GCA_035540435.1 Fimbriimonadaceae bacterium | reverse complement strand
GGAAAGCTGGCCGAGCTGGCGGGGAAGAAGCGGCTGGCGGCCGAGTATCGCGGCAAGGCCAAGAAGATGGCGCAGCAGTGGATGCTGATCGCCGACGACAGTGGCCATTTCCGTCTGGCTTTCGACAAGAAAGGCTCGTGGTCCCAGAAGTACAACCTCGTCTGGGACCGCCTACTGGGGCTGGGGCTGTTTCCGGAGAGCGTTTCAGAGCGCGAGGTGGCGCACTACGTTCGCCGGGTCAAGGAGTTCGGGCTGCCGCTGGATAGCCGGCACACCTACACGAAGTTCGACTGGATCGCCTGGTCGGCCGCTCTTTCGTCGACGGCGATCGATCGGCTGACCCTGACCGACCCGCTCTGGGAGTTCGCTCACCGATCACCCTCGCGTGTTCCGCTGACCGATTGGTACGACACGATCTCGGGTCGGCAAGTGGAGTTTCAGGCAAGGTCGGTGGTCGGCGGAATCTATATCTTGCTGCTGGACGGGGTTCGGATGGAGGTTGGCGAGCGCGAGCGGGTGATGGCGGCGAGCTTGCTGTAGGAGTCCTCTTCCATAATAGATTCGTCTAAGGAGATTGAATGCGAAGAAGAGGACCTCAAAAACCGCAAACGGACAAGGAAAAGGGCGTCGAAGTCGAAGGCGTGGTGCTGGAGAACCTTCCGAATGCGCGTTTCCGGGTGAAGCTCGACGAAGGTGATGGGATGGAGCTACTGGCCCACGTGAGCGGCAAGATGAGGATGAACTACATTCGCATCCTTCCGGGCGACCGGGTGCGGGTCGAGCTCTCGCCCTACGACCTGACGCGTGGCCGGATCGTGTATCGGTACAAATAGGCGGCTAGAGCTGAGCGTTCATGCGATCGAGCTCTTCGCGGATCACCTGGAGGTAGGCCTTCCCATATTTGAGGTCGGGCTCCAGGTGATTGCCTTCCGCCCACTCGTTCCAGCTCTTGAGGAACACCAGCCGGTCGTCCCAAGGGCGATCCGCCACGGCTGACAGCGCTCCCCTGAGTTGGCCCCGAAATGCTTCGGGAGTCGCTCCCAGGACCACGAAGCCCCGCTTTCCGCTCCGGGGCGTGTTGTCCCAGTTCGGAAGCGCAGTGGGGTAGAAGTGGGTGCCGGCGGAGTAGACCATTTCCAGGGCCCGCTGCACGTCGGTGTAGGAGCGGAGGACCGGTAGCCCGGCGGCGCGCTGAGCCTTCTGCTTCAGGATCTTGAAGAGCATCCGCTTCGGCAAGCCCTCATGCACATTGGGAACGGTCACGGCGTCATAGCCATGCTTGGCGTGGTCCCAGTAGGCGTAGGCATGGACTCCGACGAAGTGGATTCCGGGGAAGCCACGCTTCACCGCCAGTTCCCTCCAAAGATCGAGGAACTTCTGCCCGTCCGGGATTTGCATCGGCTTGTAAACGAGGAAGAGCGGCTTGCCGTCCACTCTCACATAACGCGGATCCTCAAACGCTTGGGCCACGAACTCGAAGTGCGCGTGGTGGTCAGCTTCGCCGGGATAGGTTTGCTCCTGCAGTACTTTTCGGGGTTCTCCGTGCCAGATCCCGGTCCAAGTCTCGTTTGCCCAGCAGAGACAGAGAGGGAAATCGGGTCGTCCGGAAGCCAACACCTCGTTGAACGGCCGTTCGAGCAGGCGCTTGCCTCCGAACCAGTAGTGGTAGTAGCAGAAGCCGCCAACCCCGTGGCTTCGTGCCAGTTCTGCCTGCGCTTCACGGGTTTCCTCAAGCCGCAGGTCGTAAAAGCCTAGATCCGCGGGTATGTGGGGTTGGTAGTGGCCTCGGAACAGCGGCCGCGCCTTTGCGGTATTGGTCCACTCCGTGAAGCCGGGACCCCACCAAAGATCGTTTTCGGGGATCGGGTGGAACTGGGGAAGGTAGTACGCGAGAAGGCGGGCGGGTTCGGTGGCAGCAGCAGGCATCATGACAGAAGTTCTTCTTGCGACGCGGCACGATCAGTGCCAATCGCTATTGTGACGAACCCGTTCTTCGAGTTTTAGGGGTAGCGGAAGGGGAGGCGACGACGTTAAAGAACGCGTCAGGATCGGCCGGCGTTGGAGGCGGGAAGCTCACCTCGTCCCCTAGGTCCGTGTAGCACCGGAACGTGTACGGGTGGTCGCGGCCAATCATCGAAGCCAAGAGTTTGGGTCCCCAGCCAGCTGCCGCCGCCAAGCGGGGCATGTACTCAAAGACGATCGCGGGGGCGTCTCGTGCGATGATGCCCTGAGCACCTGCCAGCGCCTGCGGCTCAAAGCCCTCGACGTCGATCTTCAGGAGGGCGACGGGCCCTACGGGGTAGGAGTGGGCGAAGGAGTCGAGAGTGATGCTTCTCACCTTCGTGGTGCATGCTCCAGGGCCCATATCAACGCCGCTGACCGCGGTCATTTGATCGCTCACCTGCTCGTCGCCTTGTAACTCCAGGTGGCCGTCTCGGTCGCCCACCGCGCACTGAAAGTAGTGGAGCTGCCGAAGATTTCCGGCGTAGGCAGCGGCAGCGCCTCGGAGCGCCGTATCCTGCATGGGCTCAAAGGCGATCGTCGTGCGATCTGGGAGTCTGGATGCGAGCGGCGCACACACCGAACCCAGGTTCGCCCCGACGTCGACGATCGCCCCCTCCCTCTGGCGGGCAAGGTCTTCCAGAAGCTCGACGAACGCGCCCTGAGATCCCGCGTTTGCCGCCTGCGCGAGGCTGTAATAGTCGTCGAAGCCGCCATAGAGGGTCAAGCCGTCGAGGGCTTCGAATGCGAAGTATCGTTTGCCTCCGGTCCACCGACCAATGGCGTTGGCCAGTCGCATCGGCAACCTGCCGGTGAGACGATAGCGGGTTCGGAGCAAACGCGCCACCCAGCGCGGCGCACAGTGCCGCTGAACGAATTCATGAGCTTCCTGAGGATCGACCGGAGATACCGGCTCATCCCAGTGCTGCGGAAGTTCTCGCAGCGCCATGGGGCGTTAGACGACGGAAAGCCGGCTAAAGGCGATATCGCACCTCATGAATTCGCTGGCGGCCGCCGTAGCCACCGATGATGGCGAGGCGATCCACCTTCGCAGCCGGGTTCGGATCCGGCGCCCACACCATAGGCTTGCCATTGAGGAGCAGCCAAACAGCGCCCTCCCGCCGGCTGAGCTGGACCCGCTGACGACCCGCGCTCATAACCGCGGCGCCCTCGCCTCGCTCTTGACCGAACAGCCGCAGCTTCGTGCGGGTGTTGCCATAGCCGCCGACGAACCCGATGTAGTCTTGACCTGCGTTCACTTCCTTGGTTGCGGGAAGGAAAGCGCCGAGCACCGCATCGCTCCGAGCCTCGATCTCCACCCAAAGGTCGAATTCTTCCGACGGCGGGACCGGAAGCAGAATCGGGCGCTCCGGCTGACCATCATAGACCAAGGCCCCGTCGACGACGCGCCAGCCTTCGGCCCTCAGCTCCACCGGTTTGAGCACCCGATCAGCTTGGCCGGCGTTCAACTCGGGCGGCGCCCCAGCGGGCACCGGTGGAACGCCGTGTGGCTCGAGCATCCTCGCATAGAACGGACGGTACGGCTCGTAGACGCTGTACATGCGATCGGCTTGGTCGGCTACGCTGAAGACGACTCCGATCTCGCGTCCGCCGCGATCCCAGAACCAGGGACCCGCGCCCCGGTTGGGAAAGCTGAACTCGAAGATGGTTTCGTCCCCTCGCGCAGATGCCTTCCAGCGCAAGCCCTCCATCGGCACGAAGCTCCTCCGGACCTCGACCCCGCTCGAACCCTTCACCAACTCGAAACCGAGCACGCCGACGCCCGAGTAGACGCCAAGACCCTCGCCGTCGAAGGTAGCGAGGATTCTCTTCCAAGGACCTTTAACCCGCACCAGGCCGTAGTAGCCGGCAGGGCTGTGGCCCTGCTGGTAGGTCATGGTGATGCCGCCCTTTCTCATTTCAGCCGAAAGCGGCACGTCGGACCATTCGCCCCCGTCTCCGTCGATGCTGGCCGTCACCGGGTAAATGAACGGCGCCCAGGGGTAGAGCGGGTATGGATCTTCGGGGTCCGGGATGCCATCTCCATCGGAATCGGGGCGTGTGGGATGAGGACGGAAGCCCTGGAAAGGCGGCTTGATCCAGGAAGGTTGAAGTGGCCCTGGTACCCACGTGCTGAGCATGATCTTCTCCAGGTCGCGCAAACGGCCATCCGTGGCGGCCCTGGATGGAGAACTGCCAAAGCGCTTCTCGTCCAGAGGAAGGCGGGGATCGTCGTCGGGCACCCCATCCAGGTCGGCATCCACGACCGAGATCGTGTAGCCGAAGTAGAAGCGGAGCCACTGGGCGTCGGTGAGGGTGCGGTCCCAAAAGGCCATCCCGTCCCAGTGCTCGCCATGGCGGCCGCTGGTGGTCCAGGTGTTCTCGTCGGCCGAGCCATCGGGACGGATCGTCCGCTTGCGCGGAGCGTAGTGGTTGAAGACCACGCGCTCGTCCTCGCGGTTACTCAGGGAGAACGCGCCGTGGGATTCCAGGCTGTGGTGCACCTCATGGGTCGCCAACCAAGCCGTGTCGCCTCCCGCAAGGAACTGCGAGCGGCCCGGGAGGCCGTTTGGCCACCCGTCCACCCCGTAGGTGCCTCCGCCGCTGGTGTAGAACTCCCACTCCTTCCGCTGAGGGTTCCACCGGCGCGGCCAAGCCATCTCGACCTGACTGGAGTATTGCCGCTCCTCGAAGACCGGTTGGGTCGAGATGCGGTGGGGATCGCGGGTGTCAACGATCGTGAAAGCGCCTCCGCCCGGCCCGGCATAGTCGACCCCTGCCCAGCTGCGCGACGCGGGCCAGCCGCGATAGAATGCGTCGGCGTTCTTGGGTTCTTCTCCCCATCGCTGCCAGCGGTCGTCGACCTGGATCTGGTAGTCGACCCAAAGCCGCATACCGCTATTGACCCAGAAGAATCGGCTGGAGACGGCAAACTCGTCCTTGATCATCTGGATCTGGGCGGGCGTGATCTTCGGCGGTGGCGGCGCTATCGCGCCCTTGTCATCATGGGCGCTGGCGACGTTGACCACGTTCGGCATCAAGAGCACCTTCACCGGCAAGTGAATGACCGTCTTGCGACCGCGGGGCGACAGAGTCGAGACCGCAAACTCGCGCCTCCAGCCGTCTGAGGCGCCCCAATTGCGTTCCTGCGTGGTCGGCTGAGTTCCAGGGTCCCAGACGCGATAGAAGTAGCGGCGACCCGGCTGGAGACCTGTGATCGTCACCCGGTGCAGGGTTCGCTTGGACGTGTCCGAGCCGACCACCCTCACTCCTGGGCGGGCCCACGGCTGCAACTCGCGCCCCTCCGGCCGCCACGCCGTCATCGGCAGCTCGCTCTGCCGGATTTGCACGCGGGTTTCGCATGGCATGGTCGTGAAATACTGAAGCGTGAAGCTGGTCCGCGTGATCTCTGGCACCGGTCGCATCGGGTCGATCAGGCGATCGAGGTCGGGCTGGTGGAGCAAGGGACCACTCTGGGGGCCCAGCAAGAGAGGCGCCAGTAACGACAGGTGCATGGCTGGGAGTTTACGTAACGTCAGGAAGAATTGGATGGTCTTGAGGAATGAAGTCTTGCACCTGACGCCGGTGAAGCTGAATTGAGTTGGCTCCTCCTGTTCGTGGGTTTGGGCGTGATCGCGGCGATCGCGTGGTTCTTCTGGGGCGTGCGCGAAGCGCCCGTGAAGCCGGCCCCGGCCGGCGGCGCGGCAGTCGAGGCCATCCTGGATGTCACCGGTATGTCTTGCGCCGCCTGCGTTAACCGGATCGAGCGGAAGCTTCTCGCTGCGCCCGGGGTTTCGGGGGCAGTTGTCAGTTTGCCGGGTCACAGCGCACTCGTTGCCTATGACCCTGCGTTGACCGAACCCGCACGCCTTGCGGAAGTCGTCAGCAAGGCAGGCTACGGAGCGACGCCCAGAACGGATGACGAACCCGGCGAAGACGGCAGTGAAGCCGAGTTGGCGAAGATGAAGCTCAACTTGGCGATCGGGGCCACGTTTGGGCTGCCCGTGATCGTTCTGTCGATGATCCACGTACCATTCGTGCACGGCTGGATCGGGCGCTGGCTCACGACGGACTGGCTGCTGCTGTTTCTGTCCATGCCGGTGATCTTCGTAGCGGGCGCCGGATTCTTCAGTGGCGCGGCGAAGGCGCTGAAGGGCCGTGCCGCCGACATGAACGTCCTCGTCGCGATCGGAACCGGCTCGGCCTTCGCCTACTCGCTCGTCGCAACCATCAACCCGCAGCTCCTGGTGATGAACGGGATGCCGCCCCACGTGTACTACGAGGTCGCCTGCGCCATCATCGTGCTCATCCTGATGGGCAGATATCTGGAGGCCCGCGCCCGCACCAGGGCCGGCGCGGCGATTCAGCGGCTGCTCAGCCTCCAGCCGCCGACAGCGACAGTGCTGCGCGACGGGCAGGAGCTCGTGGTTCCGATATCCGACGTGTCTTCCGGGGATCACATCCTCGTGCGGCCAGGCGAGAAGGTCGCAGTGGATGGCGAGGTCGTGGAGGGGGTCGCCGAAGTCGACGAGTCGATGCTGACCGGCGAGAGCATGCCCGTCACAAGGGCAACCGGCGACAAAGTTTTCGGGGGCACCCTCAACACCACCGGCGCCTTCACCTTCCGGGCAACGGCGGTTGGTAAGGAGACCGCCTTGGCGAGGATCGTCCGGATGGTCGAGCGGGCGCAGGCTTCGCGCGCTCCCATCCAGCGCGTCGCGGATCGAATCACGGGGGTGTTCGTGCCGATCGTGCTGATGATCGCCACCGCCACGTTTGTCTCCTGGCTCGCTTTCGGCACGGGCGAGGTGGTGTTTGGGCGGGCGTTGGAGGCGACGATCGCCGTGCTGATCATCGCGTGTCCGTGCGCCCTCGGCCTGGCGACGCCGGCGGCGGTGATCGTGGGCACCGGTAAGGGCGCGGAAATGGGGGTGCTGTTCAAGCATGCTCAAGCAATCGAGAGCAGCGCCGGCCTGGACGCGGTCGTGTTCGACAAGACGGGCACGCTCACCAAGGGCAAGCCGGTGCTGACGGACGTGGTGCCACTCGATGGCAAGCTTCCCCACGAGTTGCTCCGGATCGCCGCCTCCGCCGAGGCCGGTTCCGAGCACCCCATCGGCAGGGCGATCGTGGAGGCCGCCGAAGGCGGTTTCCCTCGGGCGTCGAGCTTCCGGGCCATCGTCGGGCGGGGTGTGACGGCGGTCGTGGAAGGGACCTCGGTCGAGGTCGCCAAGGCGTCGGCTCTGGATCCCGATTCCCGCTTTGCGCACGATGTGGGGCGTCTTGCCGGAGAAGGCAAGACCACGATGCTCATGTCGATCGACGGCGTTACAAGCGCGATCCTGGCGGTGGCAGACGAGCCGAAAGAAGGATCTGCGGAGGCTGTTCGCCGGCTCAAGGATCTGGGCGTCCAGGTGTGGATGCTCACCGGTGACCGCAACGAAACAGCGCAGGCGGTTGCATCGCAGCTTGGCGTCGAAGGTGTGTACGCCGAAGTGCTCCCTGAGGAGAAGGCACAGAAAGTCCAGGAACTGCAGGCTCAAGGGCGGTCGGTGGCTATGGTGGGCGACGGTATCAACGATGCTCCTGCGCTCGTGCAGGCGGACGTGGGGGTCGCCATGGGGTCGGGAGTGGACGTGGCGATCGAGGCGGCAGACGTGACCCTGGCCCGCAGCGACCCCCGCGCGGTCGCCGACGCGCTCGAACTCAGCCGGGCGACGCTCAGGACGATCAAGCAGAACCTGTTCTTCGCCTTCATCTACAACGTGCTCGCCATTCCGCTGGCCGCCTTCGGGATGCTGAGCCCAATGGTGGCCTCAGTAGCGATGTCGCTCAGCAGCGTGTCCGTCGTGACGAACGCCCTCAGGCTGCGGGGATTCCGCTCCGGCGCTAGGTAACATCGCCGGCATGGTCAGCGAGCGACTTCGGGACATGCTGGTGCGGCAGATTGCAAGCGAGGTAACCGCGCACGCCCACTACATGGCGATTAGCATCTACTTCCGCCAGATCAGCTTGGACCGCTGGGCCGAGCTGTTCCACAAGCAGTCCGTGGAGGAAGCCGGCCACGCCCAGAAGATCATGGACTTCCTGATCGACAACAACATCGAGTTCGACCTGCCGGGGATTCCAGCACAGCGCACGCGCTTCGAGAGCGCGTTGGCAGCTTGCCGTTCAGCGCTTCAAAGTGAGCAGCGGGTGAGCGGCCAGTTCCAAGAGATGGCTGTCGCCGCGACCGAGGAGAAGGACTTCAGAACGTTCCAGTTTCTGCAGTGGTTCATCAGCGAGCAGGTCGAGGAGGAGAGCAAGATGCAAAAGCTGATCGACCTGATCGAGAGCGGCGTGAACCTGTTCCAGATCCAGCCGGGCCTGGACGAGTACGACACGGAGTAGACGAAGCAAAAGAGGGCCGAGGTCTTGATCCTCGGCCCTCTTTCCGTGTTTGCCTGCGGGTTTCTAGCGACGAATGCGGCGGCGCGAAGCGAGGAATCCCAAGGCGAATGGCAGCACCGCTGCCGGCCCGGGGATGGTCGACACGAACGACTGGATGGACGTCGTGATCGTGAAGTTGGACTGGGTCGTGTGCCGCTCCGCGAAGAAGAGGTCGAACGCGTAACTGTTGCCGGCGGTCAACCCGAGCGTGTCGAGGTTGACGCTCTGGGAGGCGGCGCCATGGACTCCACCTAGGTCGATGACGCGCTTTCCATTGATGTACAGCCATAGATCGTCGTCGCCGGTGAAAGTGAACGTCTGCCCCACTTGGTATGTGAAGGTCAAATGCAGCTCGAACGTGAAGTGGAAGTTGTGGCCGAGACCCTGGTTCCCGAGCAACTGGTTGTCGATCGGGAAGAAGCTGTTGCTGCTGTACTGGTACATGCCGCTGCCCGGCGCCGTTTCCGTGAGCGTGAGGTTCAAGTTGGCAGCCATGTTTACTCCGGGCACGTTCTGCCACCACTGCGCGAAGCTCGCAGCGCTGGAGACCGCACCGTAGCCCGGAGCCCCAACGAACACTGGCTTGCCCCCTGGCACAATGGTCGAGGACGTCATGTTGGGCACGACCCCAGTGATCGCACCTTCGAAGTCAGGATGCGCTACGTAGCCCGAGGGGATGCCCGGCCCCGCGTAGAGGAAGTCACGGATCGTGCCGGTGACGGTAAGGGTGTTTTGGGCAAAGGCCGCACCGGCGCACGCGGCAAACACAGCGACAAAAGCTAGCCTGGAGATCTTCATTCTCGCCTCTCAAAAAGCAAACATCTAACGAAGGCGATAGGAGTATAGACGGCGGTCCCCGATGCACCCAAACCGCACTCTCCAAAACTAGAAGAAATACGAGGCGGGGTCCCATGGTCCCGGTAGCCATGGGACGCCCCTAACTTCCTAGTGAGCGATCTTCTGCGCGAGCGCTGGATCGACCGGAATGCCCGGCCCCATCGTGGAGCTGAGGGTCACCGACACCAGG
>DATLGQ010000160.1:0-2440 GCA_035540435.1 Fimbriimonadaceae bacterium | reverse complement strand
GCCCAAGGGCTGCGGCGCGCCGTATCCATCCGGCGCCGGTGTCCCGGCGACGCCTTGCAGTGGCAGCACCACCTGCGAGAGGATGACCGCGAACAGCCCTGCTCCAAACACAAATCCGAAGATGCGCTTGGGGTCCCTGCTCTCTCGCAACAGGTCGGGGGCGCCCAAGTTCAGCAGCATGATGACGAAGAGGAACAGCACCATGATCGCGCCCGTGTAGACGATGATCTGGGTGATGCCCAGCAACTCGGCGTTCAGCGTGAAGTACAAGAACGCGAGCGTGAAGAAGTTGACGATCAGGCACAGAGCGGACCGCACCGGGTTGCCGAACGCGACCACGCCGACGGCCGTGACTGCCGCCACCGCCGCCAGCACTCCAAACACGATCAGCTTGGGATCGATACTGCCAAGTTCCACGTTGTCGTGCCCTTTCGGGCCATCCTCCTTCTGCCGGCTCTTCGTCCGGCCTCTCCTCGAATCGTTTCAGGATCCGGCGACGATGGTCTCGCCAGATTCGATCGGCCTCGCGTCGCTCACCATCCTCACCTGTCGACGCGGAAGCCCCGGCACGTCACCCGTCGCGTTCATGGCCACTCGCCAGAACACGTAGAGCAGCAAGCCCGCGCCGACTGCAATGCCCAGCCCGGCCAGCGGCCCGTACAGGTCGACCATCAGGATCCAAAGCCCCACCAGAATGAAGTTGGTGACCGCCAGCGGCAGAAGCGAACGCCACCCGAGCGACATCAACTGGTCGTATCGCAGGCGCGGCAGCGTCGCCCGTATCCAGACATAGAGACTGAACAGGGTGAACACCTTCCCAAGGAAGATGACCGGCGCCAGATAGTAGTTGATGTCGGCGACTACCGGCAGGCCGAGGGCATACCAGTCGAGCGGCAGCGCGTTGTGGCCTCCCAGGAACAGCGCGGTAAAGATCCCCGCGAAGAGGAACATCGCCGCGTACTCGCCCATAAAGAAGACGGCGAACTTCATCGAGCTGTACTCGGTGTGATAGCCCGCGATGAGCTCGTTTTCGGCTTCCGGAAGGTCGAAGGGCGCCCGGTTCGTCTCGGCGACCATACAAATCAGAAACACGACGCCGGCGACGAATCCGAAGGGCGTCAGGATGAACCAGTTCTGTAGTGCAGGCACTGCGCCCCAAAGATCGGCCTCCTGGACCCGCACCATGTCGCTCATCCTGAGCGAGCCGGCTGCCAGGACCAGCGCGGCCAGCGCCATCCCCATTCCGAGTTCATAGCTGATCAACTGGGCCGAACTGCGCAGACCACCCATCAGCGAATACTTGTTGTTGCTCGCGTATCCCGCCAGCACGACCCCGTAGACCCCCAGGGACGAGATCGCGAAGATGTAAAGGACGCCGATGTTGACGTCGGCGACCGGGGTGATGAACCGGTAAAAGCTCTCGGCACCCCAGGGAGCGATGTGGGGGGCAATCGGCAGAGTGGCGCCGATGGCAAACGCCGGGAAAAGGGCCACCGCGGGAGCCACGATGTAAATGAAGCGGTCGACTGAGGAGGGCGTGATGTCCTCCTTGAAGAACAGTTTGACCCCGTCGCAGATCGTCTGCAAGAGCCCGAACGGCCCGACCCGGTTGGGGCCGATGCGGTCCTGCATCCAGCTGAGCAGCCTCCTCTCCCACCAGATCAGGATCGGCACCAGGAGCAGGATCGGCAACACCAGGATCAGCACCCGTCCCAGCGCCTGACCCCATGCGGGAAGGCCGATGAACCAGTCGGCGATGCCGTCGAAGATTCCGCCCATGAACTGGGGCAGAGATTACCACCAGCTTGTACCGGGATCGCCGGCATCGGGCCGGCGCTACGAGCCGTCAACGATGAGGTCGGTGCCCACGTACGGACGAAGCGCCTCCGGCACCAGCAGCCCTTGTTCCGGCCGGTAGAAGTTCTCCAAGATCGCGGCGAAAAGGCGCGGCGTGGCCACTCCGCTTCCGTTCAAGGTGTGCACGAACTCCGGCTTCTCGCCCTGCCCTCGCTTGAAGCGAATGTTGGCCCTGCGCGCCTGGAAGGCCTCGAAGTTAGAACAGCTCGAAATCTCCAGGTACTTCTCGACGCCTGGCGCCCAAAGCTCCAGGTCGTACTGCTTGGCGTTGCTAAAGCTCAGCTCACCGCCGCACATCTCCATCACCCGGTAAGGGAGCCGCAGCTGCCGGAGCACCGACTCCGCGTCGCTCGTGAGCTGCTCAAGTTCCTCGTAGCTCTCCTCCGGCTTGGTGAACTTGACGAGCTCCACCTTGTCGAACTGATGCACGCGGAGCAGGCCCCGGGTGTCCTTGCCGGCCGCGCCGGCCTCCTTGCGAAAGCAGCCGGAGAACGCCGCCAGGTTCACGGTGAGGTCGCCCGCATCGAGCACCTCGTCGCGGTAGATGTTCGTGACCGGGACCTCGGCCGTCGGCACCAAGTAG